>NZ_JBQQCE010000400.1:0-9085 GCF_052245645.1 Streptomyces sp. KR55
GAGATACGTGCTCAGCGGAGCGTTCCCGGCGTCGACCTGCACGGCGTCCGCCGCGTCGAGGAGGGCGTACTCCCGCCAGCCGAGGCCGTGCAGGACGTGATCACCCACGGCGATGGAGCCGGCGGGGGAGTCATCGCCCACGGCGACGACGACGCCGACCGCACCCCCGTCCATCGGCTGGTTCAGCTGGAAGGGAGGGACGTAGGACTTCACGTCGTTCATCCGGCCGCGCATGTACGGGTCGACCGAGAGGTGCAGGTTGCGCACGAGGATCTGACCGGCGCCGGGCTCGGTGACGGGAACCTCGCGCAGGGCGAAGTCCTGCGGCCGGGGCACACCGTTCGGGCGGGCGACCAGGTGCCATTCGCGGCTGGTGGTGGGGAGAGCGTTCATGGTGGGAATTTCTCTTTCCGCCGTGCTCACGCACGGCTGGGGTGGATCAGCTGAGGGGCTTGGCGAGGACGGCTTTGCGGTGGCTGAAGGTCTCGATGGAGTAGCGGCCGTGGTAGCTGCCCATGCCGCTTTCGCCGACGCCGCCGAACGGCAGGTCGGAGATGGTGAGATGGGCCAGCGGCAGGCCGAACCCGAGGCCGCCCGAGGAGGTTTCGGCCGCCAACCGTTCCCGGGTGGTGTCGGATTCGGTGAACGCGTACAGGGCCAGCGGCTTGTCGCGGTCGTTGATGAAGTCGATGGCCTCGTCGAGTCCGGCCACCTCGACGATCGGGAGGATCGGGCCGAAGATCTCCTCCTGCATGACGGGCGCGTCCGGTGACACCTCGGCCAGGACGGTCGGCGCGATGTACTTCGTCTCGCGGTCGTACGCGCCGCCGGTGACCTGGTGGCCGGAGTCGAGGAGGGCGGTCAGCCGGTCGAAGTGGCGTTCGTTGACGATGCGGCCGTACTCCGGGGAGGCGGCGGGGTCGGGCCCGTACAGCGCCTCGATGGCCTTGGCCAGGGCGGCTTCCAGAGCGCGTGCGGTCTCGGGGTCGGTGAGGACGTAGTCGGGGGCGACGCAGGTCTGTCCGGCGTTGAGGAACTTCCCGGCCACGAGGCGGGCGGCGACGGTGTCCAGGTCGATGCCCCGGTCCACGAATGCCGGGGACTTGCCGCCCAGTTCGAGGGTGACGGGGGTGAGGTGCCGGGCGGCCGCGGCCATCACGATGCGGCCGACCGTGCCGTTGCCGGTGTAGAGGATGTGGTCGAAGCGCTGCTCGAGCAGGGCGGTGGTCTCCGGGACGCCGCCTTCGACCACGGCGACCGCGTCGGTGTCGAGGTACTGCGGCACGAGGCGGGCCAGGGCGGCGGACGTGGCCGGGGCCAGTTCGCTGGGCTTGGCGACCACCGCGTTGCCCGCGGCCAGGGCACCGGCCACCGGGGCCAGCAGCAACTGCGCCGGGTAGTTCCAGGGGGCGATGACCAGCACGACGCCCAGCGGGTCGTACTGCGTCCAGGCACTCGCCTCCCCGATGAACGCGGGGACGGGGGCCTGTTCGGGCCGCAGCCACCCGTCGAGGTGCTCCAGGGTGTGGTCGATCTCGCGTATGACGAAGTCGATCTCCGTGCGGTACGCCTCGGTGGAGCTCTTCCCCAAGTCGGCGTGGAGCGCCGCGGCGAATGTCTCCCCCTGCTCGGTGAGCAGGGTACGCATCCGGTGCAGCTGCTCGGTGCGCCAGGCCATGGGCTTGGTCTTGCCTGCGCGGAAGGTGGCGCGCAGCCGGGCGACGAGCTCGGCGGGCTGCTCGGGCGCTGGATTGTTCATGGTTCCCTCACAGGTGCGGTAGTGGACGGGGGCGCTGTCGGCGCGCCGCGGGGCAGCCCGGGCGCCGGCGTCGGGCAAGGGGATCAGCCGCGGTTGAGGATCTCGATGATGTTCCGGGCGAGCTGCTCGGAGGAGGCGGGGTTCTGACCGGTGTGCAGATTGCGGTCCGCCACGACGTGCTCGCTGAACGGGGCGGCGGCGTGGAAGTCGGCGCCCAGCTCCACCAGGCGGTCCTGGAGCAGCCAGGTGGCCTTGTCGGCGAAACCGGCCGCGGTCTCCTCGTCGTTGGTGAAGCCGGTCATGCGGTAACCGGCGAACGGCCAGCTGCCGTCCTCGCGCCGGGCGGCGAGCAGGGCCGCGGGGGCGTGGCACAGCACCGCGAGCGGCTTGCCGGAGTCCAGCACCGCGGTGAGCAGGCGACCGGAGTCGGCGTTGACGGCGAGGTCCTCCATGGGGCCGTGGCCACCGGGGTAGAGGACGGCGTCGTACGCGTCGAGGTCGACCTCCTCGAGCTTGACCGGGTTCTCCAAGTCGGCGCGGATGGAAGCCAGGTACGCGGCGATGGCGTCGGCCTGCTCCTTGCCGCCGGTGGACTCGGCGGCAAGGCTGACGGCGTCAACGGTCGGAACGGCGCCGCCGGGTGTGGCGATGGTGACGTCGAAACCGGCCTCGCGGAACAGTCGGTGCGGTGCGGCGAGTTCCTCGGCCCAATAGCCGGTGGGGTGCAGGGTGCCGTCGGCGAGCGTCCAGTGGTCGGCGCCGGTGACGACGAACAGAACTGCGGTCATATCTGTCTCCTTTACAACGGTGCGCGCGGGTCGCACGGTGGTGGGTCTTGTTGTCCGGCAGGGTGCCGGTAACTCCTTGGTGCAGTGGTGCAGTGGTGCAGATCGCGGTGGGGCTCGTCAGGCAGCGGTGGTGGCAGCGGCCGGCTCCGTGGCGGGCAGGTGTTCCGTACGGGGCTCCTGCTGTTCCCGCTTGAGGCCGACCAGCGAGAGGGCCAGGACGAAGGCGAAGGCGACACCGGCCAGGGTGAAGCTCAGGGTGAACTGGCTCTCGGCGGGCAGCGGGGGCATGCCGGCCGGAAGGTTCTCGATGGTTCTGGAGGCGAGCAGTGAGGTGATCAGCGCGCTGCCGATCGAGCTGCCGACGGACCGGGAGATGGAGTTGATGCCGTTGGCGATGCCGGTCTGGTGGGGTGGCACTCCCGCGACGATGAGGGCGGGCATCGCGGCGTAGCCGAGGCTGATGGCTGTTCCGACAGCCATTCCGGCGCCGATGACCGAGGGGGTCGAGGAGTGTGCGGCGGCCAGCCACGCGAAGCCGGCGATGCCCATCGTTGCGCTGAGGGCGAGGGTGAGGCGTGGGCCGATCCTGCGGATCAGCAGGCCACCGAACTGGGAGGCGACGAGGGACGCGATCGTGCTGGGCAGCAGGTATTCGACGGAGGCGCGGAGAACGGAGGCGCCGAAGCCGTAGCCTGCGACGTCCCTCGGCACCTGCGCCAGATAGGAGACACCGAGGAACTGGGCGAACATCCCGAATCCCACGAAGAGGCCCGCGAGGTTGCTGAAGAGCACCGGGCGGTGGAGGAACATCCTCATGTCGACCATGGGTTCGCGGACGCGGCTCTCAGTGAAGCTCCAGACGCCGGCCATGATGACCGCTCCGGTGAAGCTGCCCAGCGTACGGGCGGAGATCCAGCCCCACTCGTGACCCTGGGAGATCGGCAGCAGCAGGAGAACCAGGAAGAGGCCGAGGGTGAGGGCGCCGAGTATGTCGGTGCGTCCGCCGGTCTTGGTGCGGCTCGCCGGTACAAGGAGGACGACGGCGAGCAGGGTGACCACTGCGAGGCCGGTGGCCAGCCAGAAGACGCGGTGGTAGTCGGCGTCCTCGCCGCGGGTCAGCAGGCCGGTGGTGACCAGTGCGAAGCCGCTGCCGAACGCCAGGGTGCCGCTGACCAGCGCCATCGCTCCTGGCAGACGGCGGGCGGGGACCTCCTCGCGGAGTACCGACAGAGCGAGCGGGAAGATCGCGGTGGCGGCGCCCTGCAACACGCGGCCGACGATCAGCCAGAGCAGCGAGTCGGTCGTGGCGGCCAGGACAGAGCCGGCGATCATCACCGCCAGCACGCCGATGAGGGTCGGCTTCTTGCCGTGCTGGTCGCCGAAGCGGCCGAGTAGTGGGGTGAAGACGGCTGCGGAGAGCAGGGTCGCGGTGGTGACCCAGCTGACCTCGGCCGCGCTGGCGCCGAGGCTGCTCTGGATCAGGCCGAGGATCGGCACCACCAGTGTCTGCATCATCGACACGATCATCGCGGCGAGGCTCAGGGCAAGGACGACTGAGGTCTCGGCCCGGTGTCGGCCGTGCGGCGGAGCAAGGGGTTGTGACACGGGTGCTTTCTCCGGGGCGGGGCGGGGCGTCGTGGCGGGAGCTCAACGAAGGGAGGCCCGTCGACGAGTTAGATGCTTGATGCAGCCAAGCAGTGAGGGAGAAGGTAGACCTCAATGGTTTAGGAAGTCAAACGTTGAGCTTCCCTTACAATTGAGGCATGGCCCACACTCCCGCCCCACCCGCCGACCGCCCCGCCGCGCAGGGCAGCGATCCTGCCCACGACGCACTCATGGACCGCTTGGCACGCGCTGCCGCCGGTTACTACCGGGACCTGACGGCGGCGGCCGCCATGCACGGGCTCACCATGACGCAGGCCAAGATGCTCATCCTGCTTCGGCAGCCGCTGCCCATGCGCGGCCTCGCAGGACTGCTCTCCTGTGACGCCTCCAACATCACCGGGCTCGTCGACCGGCTGGAGGCACGTGGACTGGTCTCCAGACAGCTGGACGCGGCCGACCGGCGGATCAAGAACGTGGTCGCCACCGAAGAGGGAAGGGAGGCCGTCCGCCTCATCCGCGCCGACATGCGGGGCACCTCGGCAGCCTTTGCGCGTCTGGACGAGGAGGGGCGCCGCAGTCTCTACGAGCTACTGGGACGCCTGCACCCCGAGGAGACGACCTGATCGTGGCCGGGGCGCCGACCGCTGCAAGTCACCTCGCAGACATGCAGCGGTTCGCCTGTCAGGACTCCCCGGGATACTCCGCGGATGCGGCAATCCGGGCGTGCAGTGCCGTGAGACCGTCGAGGAACATGTCGAGGGCGAGTTCGAAGCTGTCGGGGTCGATCCTGTCGGCGTGCTCGCGCAAACGGTGGGCCCCGGCCAGGTGCGGATATCGGCCCATGTAGACCTGGATATCGTCGTCGAACCCTCCGGCGAAGGAGCTCATCGCGGCACCGACCACCAGGTACTTGGTCGAAGCTCCGATCATCGTCGCGTACCGGGGAGGCCAGCCTCCGGCCACCAGGCCGCCGTGAACGGTGTTGGCCCGCTGCAAGGACGCGTCGCGATGTGCCGGTCCGTAGGCCAGGAACGGAACGATGTTGGGGTGAGCGGCCAGCGCAGCACGATACGACCGTGCCCAGGACGCCACTCCATGACGCCAGTCGCCGGTCTCGAAGCCCGAGACATCCACGCTTGCCATGATGGTGTTCGCGACCTCGTGAAGGACATCGTCCTTGGTCTTCACGTGCTCATAGAGCGAGGAGACCTGGACCCCGAGGCTTCGGGCGAGCTTGCGCATCGACAGCTCGGCGAGGCCTTCCTCGTCCACGATGGCCAGTGCCGCGGTACAGATGCGCTCCCGGCTGAGGATCGGTTTGGTCGGCCGAACCACCGATGCACCCCCAGGGTCGTGTGGCGGGCGGTCATCCGCAGTGCCCAGTTTCTGAACTCACCTTACCGGCAGGCCCTCCCTGCGGTCCGCGGTCCGGACTGCAGGGAGGGCGCGGCGAAGCGACGGCTATTCCGCCGGCTCGCGAACCGGTTTGATCCGCCACAGCGACAGCAGAGCGACGGCCGCCATCACTGCCACATAGATGGAGATCGACATCGACGTGTGTGTGGACTCCAGCAGCAGAACCATCAGGAACGGTGCCAGACCGCCGCCGAGCACCGAGGCGATCTGGTAGCCGAGGGAGGCGCCGGAGTAGCGCACCTCAGCGCTGAACATCTCCGCGAACAGCGCCGCCTGCGGACCGTACGCCGCCGACAGGCACAGGACGCCCCCGACCACGGCAAGGACAACGAGGGGGAACTGCTTGGTGTCGACGAGCTGGAACATCGGGAACGCCCAGATTCCCAGGGCCACGACCCCCGTCGCGTAGACGCGGCGACGGCCCACGCGGTCCGAGAGCGCCGCGAAGAACGGGAGTGCGACGATCTGGGCGGCGTTGCCCAGCAGCACGGCAGTGAGTACGGAGCTCTGGCCCATCCCCAGGTGCCTGCTGCCGTAGTCCAGCATGCCGGTCACCAGCAGGTAGAAGGTCGCATTGACGACGAGGAACGAACCGGCCGCGAGCAGGACCTGCTTGGGCTGGGAACGCAGCACTTCCAGCACCGGCGAGCGCCGCCGGGCCGCCTTGCCCTCGGCCAGCCGCTCCTCCGCGCGCTGGAACGCCGGCGTCTCCTCCAGCCGCCGGTGAACGAACACCGCCAGCGCGATCATCACGACGCTGAAGAGGAACGGCACCCGCCATCCCCACGCCTCGAAGTCGTCCTTGGCGACCACGCTGGTCATGAAGAGGAAGGTCAGATTGCCGAGGATCAGGCCGATCGGCACGCCGAGTTGCACAAAGCTGCCGTACAGCCCTCTCCGCCCGGGCGGCGCGTACTCCGTCGCGACGAGCATCGCACCGCCCCACTGCCCCCCGACCGCCAGGCCCTGGGCGAAGCGGAGCAGCGCCAGGATGATGGGTGCGGCGATCCCGATCACGGAGAAGGTGGGCAGCAGACCGATCAGCGTGGTCGCCCCGCCCATGACGATCAGTGTCGCCACCAGAACGGGTTTGCGGCCGAACTTGTCGCCGTAGTGGCCGCAGACGACGCCCCCGAGCGGGCGGGCGGCGAAGCCGATGGCGAACGTCGCGAAAGCCGCGAGCACTCCGGCCACGGGGCTGAACGACGGGAAGAACTTGGTGCTGAACACGAGCGCGGCGGCCGTGCCGTAGATGAAGAAGTCGTACCACTCGATGGCGGAGGTGGCCATGGCCGTGAAGGCTGCACGGCGCACCTCGGAGCGCGGAACCGTCGCCGTATCGACGTGCTTCTGCGGGTCTCTCGTGGTGTTCTGAGCAGTCATGAAATGACGGTCCTTTCAGTGGCACGGGGGGTGGCCTGCTGGGTGAACTGCCGGCGCAGTTCCCGCTTGAGCACCTTGTGGCTGGGTCCGAGCGGCAGACGGTCGACGACCTCGACGCGACGGGGGTACTTGTGGCGGCCCAACCGGTCGCGGGTCCACGCGATGAGGGCGTCGGGATCGATGCGGCGCCCGGAGCGCGGCACGACAACGGCGCAGATTTCTTCGCCGCGTTCGTCGTCGGGGATGCCGATGACGGCTGCCTCGGTGATGTCGGGATGGCGCGCCAGGGCTTCTTCGACCTCGCGGGGGTAGACGTTGAAGCCACCGCGGATGATGAGATCCTTCTTGCGGTCGACGATCGAGAGAAACCCGTCGGCGTCCTTGAGCCCGATGTCGCCGGTACGGAACCAGCCGTCGACGATGGCTGCGTCGGTGGCCGCCGGGTCACCGAGATAACCGGCCATGACGTTGTGACCGCGAATGACGACCTCGCCCGTCTCGCCGGACGGCAGCAGCACGATGCAGTCCTCGATACCGGCGTCGGCGATTTCCACCTCGACGCCCCACAGGGGATGGCCGACGGTGCCGGGCCGCCTCCCGTACCCGGGCTGGTTGACGCTCGCGGTCGGAGACGTCTCCGACAGGCCGTAGCCCTCGTACACGGTGGTGGTGAAGGCCTTCTCGAAGCGCTCGAGCACCGTGACCGGCAGTGACGCACCGCCGGAGATGCACATGCCCAGCTGCGGGAGCTCCGGCCGATCCGCCGCGCTGTCCAGGAGCCTGACGAACATCGTCGGTACGCCGTAGAACGCGGTGACCCCTTCGTCCCGCATGAGGGTGATGGCGCCGTCCGGATCGAACCGGGGCTGCAGCACGAGGGCGGCACCCGCGCGGAAGGTGGCGTTCATGGCCACGGTCTGGCCGAAGGTGTGAAACAGCGGTAGGCAGCCGAGCACGACGTCGTCGGGGCGCAGATGATTGGCGTCGAACGCGTTCACCGTCGCGTTCATGACCAGATTGAAATGGGTGAGCACAGCACCTTTGGGGCGTCCTGTGGTGCCGGAGGTGTAGAAGACGACGGCTGGGTCGTCGGTATCCCGGGCGATGTACGTACGCAGAGGGGCGGCCGAGCGTGCGAGTGCGTCCAATGACCCGATGTTGTGACGGTCCCCGAGGGGCAGAAAGGAAATCCCCGCCTTTTCCGCCGCGTCCCGGCCGAGATCGAGGTGACCCACCTCGGCGACGAGCGTTCGGGCGCCGGAGTGCTGGAGGATATACGCGGCTTCGTCGGCGTTGAGCAGCGTCGGCACCGGCACGACGACACCGCCCAGGGCCAGGATGGCGTAGTAGGCGCGAACGAAGTCCGCAGTATTGGGGCACAGCAACGCCACACGGTCATCGGGGCGCACGCCCTGCTCCCGTAGCGCGGCGGCATAACGCAGGGCCTCGGCCCACAACTCGCCATATGTCAGACGGACGCCGCCTTCGACCAGCGCGAGGCTGCCGGGGGAGCGACGGGCGGGTTCGGCGAGCGTAGCCGCGAGTGACAAAGCTGCCATAAGGGTCTCCTGCCATCACAAAAGAGCGCTGACATGGGTCAGCGAAGGACTGGCGGACATGGGTTCTGGACCGACGGCCTGACGAGGCTCGGAGCGTGCCTGTGGGCAGCTCGGCGAGTCGGCTGCGCCGGACGGATGCAATGGATGAATACGAGGGGGATGAGCCCGGTGGTGGCGCGGCGAAGGTCGTGACCGCGCTCTGTGACGCCGGGCGGCGCTCGGGGTTACCGATCGATGTTCGGTTGTTGCGGCAGAGTAAACCGAACGGCGATCGGCTACAAGGGGGCGACGGAACAGCTCTGCCGGGGCCGGTCAGGAGTGCCGCGGACGGTTCCGCGTCTCCGGTGCACGCGCTGACGTCGACGCCTGGCAGGCCCATGCGCTCCACGACAAGGCTTCACAGCCGGCGGCGTCACGGGTTACATTTCCAAAAAACTTGCAGTGCTAGTTTAATTTCGGCAGTACGCCGCCGAACAGGAGGCCCCGTGTGCCCCGTGTACTGCGCCGCCGCCCGCCGCACCCCCCATCGGCCGGCTGCGTGGCGCCCACTCACTGTCACCATCACGACATCACCG
>NZ_JBQQCE010000401.1:0-8998 GCF_052245645.1 Streptomyces sp. KR55
GCTGCTGGCCATGGTCATGCTGGTCCATGCGTACATCCCGAACAGCGTGGGCAACCTCGGCAGCCTCACCGAGACGTTCCTGCCCTGGCTCGGCGTCTTCGTCCCGCTGCTGCTCCTGCTGGCCCTCGTCCGCAGGTCCGCCACCGCGCTCATCGCCGTGCTGCTCCCGGCGATCGTGTGGCTGAACCTCTTCGGCGGACTGCTCACCGACAAGGCGGCCGCGGCCGGCGGCGACCTGACCGTCGCCACGCACAACGTCAACGCCGACAACACCGACCCGTCCGGCACGGCCCGGGACGTGGCCGCGTCCGGCGCGGACGTGGTGGCGCTGGAGGAGCTGACGGCGGCCGCGGTGCCGACATACGAGTCGGCGCTGGCGTCGACGTACAAGTACCACTCGGTGCAGGGCACCGTCGGACTGTGGAGCAAGTACCCGCTCAGTGACATCCGGCCGGTCGACATCAAGCTGGGCTGGACCCGGGCCATGCGCGCCACGGTGACCGCACCGGGCGGACAGCTCGCCGTCTACGTCGCCCACCTGCCCTCGGTCCGCGTGAAGCTGGAGGCCGGGTTCACCGCCCGGCAGCGCGACACCAGCGCCGACGCGCTCGGCGAGGCCATCGCCGACGAGCAGCTGACCCGGGTCGTCCTGCTCGGCGACCTCAACGGCACCATGAACGACCGCGCGCTCAACGCCGTGACCGCCCAGATGCGCTCCACCCAGGGCGCGGCGGGCAGCGGCTTCGGCTTCAGCTGGCCGGCGTCGTTCCCGATGGCGCGCATCGACCAGATCATGGTCAAGGGTGTGGAGCCGGTCACGTCCTGGACGCTGCCGCAGACGGGCAGCGACCATCTGCCGGTGGCGGCGCGTGTGGACCTGGCAACCGGGTCTTAACCCGCTGGAATACTGGGCCTGGGACGCTTTGTTCCGTACTTGAACATATGATGGACGGAACCCCGCTCTGAAAGGCAAAGGCCCCTTCATGCCCCTGGCCCTGCTCGCTCTGGCCGTCGGCGCCTTCGGCATCGGCACGACCGAATTCGTGATGATGGGCCTGCTGCCCGACGTCGCGGACGACCTGCACATCTCGATCCCCAGCGCAGGACACCTGGTCTCCGCGTACGCGCTGGGCGTCGTCATCGGCGCCCCGCTGCTGGCCGCGGTCACCGCGCGCATGTCCCGGCGCACCGTGCTCATCGGCCTGATGGTCCTCTTCGTGGTGGGCAACGCCCTCTCGGCCTTCGCCCCCGACCACCACTGGCTGCTGGCCGCCCGCTTCCTGAGCGGTCTGCCGCACGGCGCCTTCTTCGGCGTGGGCGCCGTCGTCGCCACCGCCATGGTCGCGCCCGAGCGCAAGGCCCGCTCCGTCTCGCTGATGTTCCTCGGCCTCACGGTCGCCAACATCGCGGGCGTCCCGGTCGCCACCCTCATGGGCCAGCACCTCGGCTGGCGGGCGACCTTCCTCGGCGTGAGCGCGATCGGCGTGGCGGCGATAGCCTCGCTGGCCCTGCTGATCCCGCACGACCACGCCCATGCCTCCACCACCGGCCTGCGCGGCGAACTGGCCGCCCTGCGCTCGCTGCCGGTGTGGCTGGCGCTCGGCACGACGGTCGCCGGCTTCGGTGCGCTCTTCGCCGCGTACAGCTACATCACGCCGATGCTCACCGACTCCGCCGGGTACGCCGAGACCAGCGTGACGCTGCTGCTGGCGCTGTTCGGCGTCGGCGCGACGATCGGCAACCTGCTGGGCGGGCGGCTCGCCGACCACGCGATGCGGGGCACGCTGTTCGGCGGCCTGGCGTCCCTCGTGGTGGTCCTCGGCCTCTTCCCGTTGCTGATGGAGGCCCGGTGGAGCGCCGCGCTCGGTGTGGCGCTGCTCGGTACGGCGGCGTTCGTGACCGGGTCCCCGCTTCAGCTGATGGTCATGGAGAAGGCTGCCGCGGCGCCGTCGCTGGCGTCCTCCGCCAACCAGGCTGCGTTCAATCTGGCCAACGCGGGTGGTGCGTGGATCGGTGGGTTTGCCCTGGCGGCGGGGTTCGGTGTGACGTCGCCGGCTACGGCGGGTGCGGTGCTTGCGGTGCTGGGGCTGGCGGTTGCTGGAACGGCGTACGTGGTGGACCGGCGTCGGGCTGTTGTGTCGGCGGGGCGTGAGCGGCTGGTGGCGTCGCACGTGCCGGAGGCCTCGCCGGCGGTGCATCTCTGATCGGCGTCCGGCGCCGGGCTGGGCGGGGGTGGGTTGCGCAGCCCGGCGCTTACGGGGTGCCGCTGCGCCCACCCGTGCCGCCCCGGGGGCCCCCAGGCCCTTAAGGCACTGAGGGCGGCACGACTGCCCGCAGCTACGGCGGCTGCGGCGGCACGACTGCCCGCGGCTACGCGGTGATGCGGTTACGCCGTCTCTCGCCAGCTGTTTGTGATCGGGAGGCGGCGGTCCTTGCCGAAGCCCTTGGGAGAGATCTTTGTGCCCGGTGGGTACTGGCGGCGCTTGTACTCGGCGGTGTCGACCATGCGCAGGGTCTTGGTGACCAGTGCGGGGTCGAAGCCGGCGGCGACGATCGTGTCGGCGCCCTCGTCCCGGTCGACGTACCGCTCGAGAATCGCGTCCAGGACGGGATAGTCCGGCAGGGAGTCGGTGTCGACCTGGCCCGGCCGCAGCTCCGCGCTCGGCGGCTTGGTGATGGAGCTCTCCGGGATGGGCGGGGTCTGGCCCCGCTCCTCGGCCGCCTTGTTGCGCCACTTGGCCAGGCGGAAGACCGACGTCTTGTAGACGTCCTTGATGGGGCCGTACGCGCCCACCGCGTCGCCGTACAGGGTCGAGTAGCCGACCGCAAGCTCCGACTTGTTGCCGGGGGCCAGGACGATGTGACCCTCCTGATTCGAGATCGCCATCAGCGTCGTGCCGCGCAACCGCGCCTGGAGGTTCTCCTCCGCCAGCCCGGTCAGGCCCAGCGACCCCATGTACGCGTCGAACATCGGCTCGATCGGGACGGTCCGGAAGTTCAGACCCGTACGCCGGGCCAGCTCCGCCGCGTCGCCCTTGGAGTGGTCGGAGGAGTACTTCGACGGCATGGACACGCCGTACACGTTCTGCGCGCCGACCGCGTCGCACGCGATCGCCGCGACCAGCGCCGAGTCGATGCCGCCGGACAGGCCGATCAGGACCGACGTGAAGCCGTTCTTCGCGACATACGCCCGCAGGCCCACCACCAGCGCCGAGTACACCTCCTCGTCGTCGTCGAGGCGCTCGGCGTATCCGCCCGTCTGCGTCGGCTCGTACGCCGGCAGGGGCTCCTCGGACAGCACCAGGCGGTCGATGCGCAGCCCGTCGTCCACCACGCTGGTCGGGGCGTCGGGGGAGGCCGCGGGCAGGTCCAGGTCGAGCACCACGCAGCCCTCGGCGAACTGCGGCGCCCGGGCCACGACCGCCCCGTCCCGGTCCACGACGATCGAGTCGCCGTCGAAGACCAGCTCGTCCTGCCCGCCGATCATGGCGAGGTAGGCGGTGGTGCAGCCGGCCTCCTGGGCGCGCTTGCGCACCAGCTCGAGGCGGGTGTCGTCCTTGTCGCGCTCGTACGGCGAGGCGTTGATGGACAGCAGCAGCCCGGCCTGGGCGGACCGTGCCGCCGGCACCCGGCCGCCGTCCTGCCACAGGTCCTCGCAGATGGCCAGCGCCACGTCGACGCCGTGCACCCGTACGACCGGCATGGTGTCGCCGGGGACGAAGTACCGGAACTCGTCGAAGACGCCGTAGTTCGGCAGGTGGTGCTTGGCGTAGGTGAGCGCCACCTCGCCGCCGTACAGCACCGCCCCCGCGTTCTGCGGGGCGCCGGCCGGCTGGCCGTACTTCGGCTGGGCGGTCTCGCTGCGGTCGAGATAGCCGACGATCACCGGCAGCTCCCCGAAGCCCTCCTCGGCGAGCCGGGCGGCGAGCGAGCGCAGGGCCGCGCGGGATGCCTCGACGAAGGAGGGACGCAGGGCCAGGTCCTCGACGGGATACCCGGTCAGCGCCATCTCCGGGAACGCCACGAGATGCGCTCCCTGCTCGGCGGAGTGCCGGGTCCAGCGGAGGATCGTCTCCGTGTTCCCGGCGAGGTCGCCGACGCGCGAGTCGATCTGGTTCAGGGCGAGACGTAGTTGAGGCACGGGCCCAGTGTAATCGTCAGAGCGACGCGATGGGGTGGCGGCCGGTGTGGGCCACGGCACTATGGCCGCGGCTTCGCGCCCCGCTCCTTCAGCAGGTCCGCCATGAGCCGGATCTCCGACTCCTGGGCGTCGACCATGCCCTGCGCCAGCCGTTTCTCCGTGCCGACCGTGCACTTGTCGACGCAGCTCTCCGCCATGTGGATGCCACCCTGGTGATGGTCCGTCATGAGCTGAAGGAAGAAGACCTCGGCCTGCCGTCCGTCGAGCTGCCCCAGCCGCTTCATCTCGGTGTCGGTCGCCATCCCCGGCATCAGCGCCCCGTCCTCGCCGGACGCCATGCCGCTCATGCCCATCCAGGCCATCGGCTGCGCCGACACCTTCGGCAGCCCCCACAGGTCCAGCCAGCCCAGCAGCATGCCGCGCTGGTTGGCCTGCGTCTGCGCGATGTCGTACGCCAGCAGCCGCACCTCCTCGTCGTCGGTGCGGTCGCGCACGACGTACGACATCTCCACGGCCTGCTGGTGGTGCACCGCCATGTCGCGCGCGAAGCCGGCGTCCGCGGAGTCGGCGGCCGGCGCGGCGGCGTCCGAGCCGCCGTCCCCGGCGACCGCGTACATGATCCCGCCGACCGCGACGAGCAGTGCCGCCGCGGCCCCCGCGATCCAGCCGGCCCGCGCACGCCTCACTTCGACAGCCCGCCCGTGCAGGCGGCCCCCGGCTCGGGAGTCTGCTCACCCTGCACGTATTTCGCGAGGAACTTGTCGACGTTCGGGTCGTCCGCGCCGGTCACCGTCCGCTGGTGGCCCCACGCCGTCAGCATGATCGGGTCCTTCTGCTTCTCGTCCGGGCTCATCAGCGTGTACGGCGTCTTCTTCACCTTCGCCGCCAGCGCGTCCACGTCGTCCTTGGAGGCCTTGCTCGTGTACGTCACCCAGACCGCGCCGTGCTCCAGCGAGTGCACGGCGTTCACGTTGGGGATCTCCTCGGTGTAGACGTCGCCGTTGCAGTTCATCCACACCTGGTGGTGGTCGCCGCCGACCGGGGGCTCCACCGGGTACGACACGGTCTTGGTGACGTGGTTGCGGGCCAGGTCGCCCTCCCACGTCCTGACGCCGTCCGCGCCCGTGACGAACTTGCCGGTGGTCTTCGCGTCGCTCGCCGCTTCGTCGGAGTCGTCGGACTGCGACTGGACCAAGACCACGCCACCGACGACGAGACCGGCGACGACCACCACACTGGCCGCGATCGTGAGGATCCGGTTGCGCCGCTCACGGGCACGCTCCGCGCGCCGCATCTCCTCTATGCGCGCCGCGCGCGCCGCACTGCTCTTGTTCTTGGCGGAACCCATGGGGCCGGCCCTTCTGGGGAACGGGAGGACAGTCGGGTGAGCTGATCGTAATGCGGGAGGTGGGCCGTGTCGTAGGCAGGGCACAGGAACGGACCGTGAAGGGCCCGATCACCGTGGCCTCCGGACGGGCATTACGGATGTCGGTGCGAGCAGGCAAGATGGGCAGCACAGCCGTACACCTGCCGTACGCGAGGCGTTCAGGCCAGGGTCGGCCGGGCGATCAAGGTCCGCAACGCGCATGAAATGGTGTTGTGGTGGGATGCTCAGGTGCCCGACCGCCTCCCGTGGTGCGGGAGACAGGCGGCCTGACCAGCAAGGATGGGGAATCGGAAGATGGACAAGCAGCAGGAGTTCGTGCTCCGGACGTTGGAGGAGCGCGACATCCGGTTCGTACGCCTGTGGTTCACGGACGTGCTGGGTTTCCTCAAGTCCGTGGCCGTGGCCCCGGCCGAGCTGGAGCAGGCCTTCGACGAGGGCATCGGCTTCGACGGCTCCGCCATCGAGGGCTTCGCCCGGGTGTACGAGTCCGACATGATCGCCAAGCCCGATCCGTCGACGTTCCAGATCCTGCCGTGGCGTGCGGAGACCCCGGGCACGGCCCGGATGTTCTGCGACATCCTCATGCCGGACGGCTCCCCCTCCTTCGCCGACCCGCGCTACGTCCTCAAGCGCGCCCTCGCCCGCGCCTCCGACCTCGGGTTCACCTTCTACACCCACCCGGAGATCGAGTTCTTCCTGCTGAAGAACAAGCCGGTCGACGGCTCGGTGCCGACCCCCGCCGACAACTCCGGCTACTTCGACCACACCCCGACCAACGTCGGCATGGACTTCCGCCGCCAGGCGATCACCATGCTGGAGTCGATGGGCATCTCCGTCGAGTTCTCCCACCACGAGGGCGCGCCGGGCCAGCAGGAGATCGACCTCCGGTACGCGGACGCGCTGTCCACCGCGGACAACGTCATGACGTTCCGCCTGGTCATGAAGCAGGTGGCGCTCGAGCAGAACCTGCAGGCGACCTTCATGCCGAAGCCGTTCTCCGAACACCCGGGCTCCGGTATGCACACGCACCTGTCGCTGTTCGAGGGCGACCGGAACGCGTTCTACGAGTCCGGCGCCGAGTACCAGCTGTCCAAGGTCGGCCGCTCCTTCATCGCGGGCCTGCTGCGGCACGCGGCGGAGATCTCGGCGGTCACCAACCAGTGGGTGAACTCCTACAAGCGCATCTGGGGCGGCTCCGAGCGCACGGCCGGTGCGGGCGGTGAGGCGCCGTCGTACATCTGCTGGGGGCACAACAACCGGTCGGCGCTGGTGCGGGTGCCGATGTACAAGCCGGGGAAGACCGGGTCCGCGCGGGTCGAGGTGCGGTCGCTGGACTCCGGTGCGAATCCGTATCTGGCGTACGCCGTGCTCCTCGCCGCCGGTCTCAAGGGCATCGAGGAGGGCTACGAACTGCCGCCGGGCGCCGAGGACGACGTGTGGGCGCTGTCCGATGCCGAGCGGCGGGCGATGGGAATCGAGCCGCTGCCGCAGAACCTGGGGGAGGCGCTCGGCCTCATGGAGCGCAGCGATCTGGTCGCCGAGACGCTGGGTGAGCACGTCTTCGACTTCTTCCTGCGCAACAAGCGGCAGGAGTGGGAGGAGTACCGCAGCGAGGTCACGGCGTTCGAGCTGCGGAAGAACCTGCCGGTGCTGTAGGCGCAGGTCAGCGCAGGTATCCCGCTTATACGGCATCCAGGGCCGACGGTCTCGAACCGTCGGCCCTGAGTCGTCTCACTGGCCCTGGGCCGTCTCGTGTCAGCCGCCGTCCTGGTGCGGGTGGATGAGGAGCAGGGCGATGTCGTCGCCGTGGGATGCCGACCGCTGGGCGTGGTGGACGAGGGTCTCGGCGAGGGCGTCCATGCTCTGCTCCCGGGACTGGGCGAGCTGGTCGGCGAGGCCGACGATGGCCTCGCCGAGGTCGGTGCCGGGCGTTTCGACGAGGCCGTCGGTGTACAGGGCGAGCACGGCGCCGGGTGGCAGGGGGATCCCGGTCGTCGGGTAGTCGGCGGCCGGATCGATGCCCAGCAGCAGTCCGGGCGGCAGGTCGAGGACCGTGGTGTGCCCGTCGGGGTGGCGCAGCAGCGGCGGGGGGTGGCCGGCGGTGGCCAGGTGGGCGCGGTGGCGCGCCAGGTCGAGGTGGGCGTAGAGGCAGCTGGTGAACAGGCCGGTGTCCAGGTCGGTGAGCAGGCGGTTGGTGCGGGCCAGGACCTCGCCGGGGGGTGCGCCGGCGGTGGCGTGGACGGCGGTGCGGACCTGTCCCATGAGGGCGGCGGCGTTCACGTTGTGGCCCTGGACGTCGCCGATGGCCGCGGCGGCGGTCGCCTTGTCGAGGCGGATGAGGTCGTAGAAGTCGCCGCCGATGTCGATGCCGCGGGCGGCGGGGAGGTAGCGGGCGGCCACGTCCAGGCCGGGGATGCGCGGAAGGGCCTGGGGCAGCAGGGCGGTCTGCAGGCTGTGGACGAGCTGGTGTTTGGCGTCGTAGAGGTGGGCCCGGTCCAGGGCCTGGGCGACCAGTCCGGCGGTGGAGGTGAGGATGGCCCGTTCCTCCGGGGCGAAGGGGTGGGGCCGGGCGTAGGCGAGTACCAGCGAGCCGACGGGGCGGCCGGAGGTGATCAGGGGCAGAAAGGCCCAGGCGCCCATCTCGTCCTGCCGGACGGCGGGGGGATAGGCGCGTTTGAGGTCCTCGAAGGTGGCGAAGAAGCTGGGGATGCCAGTGGTCAGGACGTGCACGGCGGGGGTGTCCGAGGTCAGGGGGAGGGCGTCGAAGCGGTCCATGAGCTCGGCGGCGTAGCCGCGGTAGCCGATGATCCGCAGCCTGCCCTCCTGCGTCGTCATCAGGGCGAGGGCCTGGGCGCCGGAGGCGGGCAGCAGCTGGTCGGCGACCCGGTCGACCACGTCCCGCACCCCGACGGCCTCGGTGAGCGTGGCGGCCAGGTGCAGCAGGTGGTAGAGCGCGGTCGCCCGGCCCGGGGCGGCGGGGGCAGCGGGGTGCAGCACCCCTGAAGCGTCCGGGCCATGGGCCGTGGCGGTGGGGGTGATGCGGACGCTGATGCCGGATGGGTCCGGGTAGAGGCGGAAGGACAGCCAGTGGTCCGGTGGGCGCAGGGCGGTGAAGGAGGTGGGCCGGCGGCTGAAGACTGCGGCCCGGTAGCGGTCTTCGACGACCGGGTCGTCCAGCCACGGCAGGGCCTCCCAGGGCCGGGCGCCCAACAGGCCGGGGACGTCGGCTCCGAGGAGGTCGGCGGCGGCGAGGGTGAGGAAGGTGATCCGGCCCTCCGGGTTCAGCGCGCAGCAGCCTCCGGGCAGGCGCTCGGCGAAGTCGGCCGCGGCCGTCTCCCAGACCGGCTCGGGGGTGCGGGAGCGGAGCGGGGGGACCACTCGCGGCTCGGGCTCGGGCAGCACCGGGTGGTCACCGTCGGCGGCCTGCTGCAGGAGCAGGCCCAGGCGCTGGCAGCAGGCAAGGAGCGCAT
>NZ_JBQQCE010000402.1:0-8974 GCF_052245645.1 Streptomyces sp. KR55
GTGGGTCTGCTGCTCGTCCCCGGCCTGGAGGACGAGGTAGCTGGTGAACCCGGACAGGAACTGGCCGATCGCCACCCCGGCCAGCACCAGCCGCAGCGGTGCGAACCCACCGCCGCGCCGGGCCACCGCCCACACCAGGGCGAAGGTGGCCAGCGCGCCCGCGAAGGCCGCGGCGGACAGCCCCAGCCCGAGCGCGCCACCCGCGCCGACCCCGAGGACGATCGCGCCGACCGCGCCGAGCGAGGCCCCGTTGGAGATGCCCAGCAGATAGGGGTCGGCCAGCGGGTTGCGCACCAGTGCCTGCACGGCCGTACCGACGAGACCGAGCCCGGCGCCGACGAGGGCCGCCAGTACCGCGCGCGGGACGCGCAGCTGCCAGACGATGAGGTCGTTGGTGCCCGGCCGTGGCGGTTCGCCGGACAGCCGCCGCCACACCACGCCCCACACCTCGCCCGGCGGGATGGATGTGGAGCCCCAGGACACCGCCGCGGTGAGTGCGAGCAGCAGTGCCACGGCCAGGACCGCGGCGAGCGGCCCGGCGGGCACGGCGCGTGGCTGGGTGCGGGTTTCCGGGCTCTTCCGGCTCAACAGGGCATTGGCCACGGTCAGCCGACCTTGCCCGGGTAGAGCTTACGGGCGATCTGCTGGACGGTGTCGGCGTTGGTGACGCCCGCGATGGTCGTCTGCTCGGAGCCGATGCGCAGGAAGTTGCCGTCCTTGACGGCCTTGAGGCCCTTGGTGGCCGGGTTGGTCTCCAGCCACTTCTGCGCCTCGTCGAACGCCTTGTCGTTGGCGGCCTCGCTGCCCCGGTTGCGCACCCCGAGCTGGATCCAGTCCGGGTTCTTGGCGATCACGTCCTCCCAGCCGACCTGCTGGAAGTCGCCGTCGCAGTCGGCGAAGGCGTTGCGGGCGCCGGCCAGGGTGATGACCGCGTTGGCGACCTGGCGGTTGCAGACGACGACGGGCTGCTTGGTGCCGGCGTCGAAGTCGAAGAAGAAGTACGTGGGCCGCTCGTCCTCGGGCGTGGGGCCGACCGCCTTCTGAACGGCGTCCACCTTCTGTTTCATGCCGTCGACGAGTTCCTTGGCCTTGTCGGCGGTGCCGGTGACCGCGCCGAGGGAGGTGATGTCGTCCTGAACGGCGGACAGGTCGGTCACCGGGGTCTTGTCCGTGGCCGCGCAGGCGGTGGACTTCAGATAGACGCGTTTGATCCCGGCCGCCTTGAACTCCTCGTCGGTGGGCACGTCCGCCATCCCGGCCATGTCCATCGCCCCGAAGGTGTCGACGAAGACGTCGGCGCCGGAGCCGAGGAGCTTCTCCTTCGGGATCACGTACTCGCTCATCACCTCGATCTTCCGGGCCTGCGCGTCCAGTTCGGCGGGCAGGGTGCCCTTGCCGGGCGGGAAGCCGGTACCGATCACCTGGTCGCCGGCGCCCAGGCGGAGCAGCAGCTCCAGGCTGGAGGCGTTGCTGGTGACGATCTGCTGCGGGGCCTCGTCGAAGGTGGTCTCGGCGCCGGAGCAGTCGGTGACGGTCACCGGGTAGCCGTCGGAGACGGAGTTCCCGGCGGGGGCGTCGCCGGCCGAGTCGTCGTTCCCGCCGCCGCAGCCCGCCGCCAGCAGGCCGCCGAGCACCACGGCCGTCGTTCCCCACCACGCGCGGATACGCATCACACCACTCCAGGATCCATCGGTACACGGGAGGACGAGTGCCACCCGCACACCAGTAGTCGGACCGGGCTCGGCTCAAGTTCCCGTCCGGTTTCGGCCGCTTGGGACCGGGCGGGCGATCACCACCCGTCCGACGTGGGCAGGACCACCACCGCCTGGGTCTCGATCCGTCCGCTGTCCTCGAAGTGCAGCGTGAACCGTACGAGGTCGCCCGTACGCCAGTCCGCCTTCGCCCGCACGGTGATGTCGAGGCCGTACGGGGACATGTCGAGGCGTTCACCGGCCGGAATGATCACGGAGTCCACCGTCTGCCCGGTCGCCGCCGCGTCGCCGGTCATGTTGTGCCGGCTGAGGGTGCCCTCGTCGCCCAGGGTGTCCGAGGACGTCACCTTCGTCAGCCGGTCGCCCATGCCGCCGGAGTTGGTGATCCGGAAGAACGCCGCGGTGTCCCCGCTCTCGCTGTTCGGCAGGAAGACCCGCCCCCCGCTGACCTCGATCCGGGGCCCACTGCCCGCGTTGCCGGCAGCGGTCCACGCGGTCAGCGCCCCCAGGGCGATGCCGCAGGCGGCGACGGGGGCGACGGCGGCCCGCAGGGTGTCGGCGAGCCGCCGTCGGGTGGGCCGCCAGGACGCTCCGCTCATGCGTCACCCCTCCCGGCCGGGATCAGGCTCTCGGCGGGCGACGGCCCGCCGTCCCCGGCAGCCGGTCCGCGGCTCTCCCCGTCGGCCCGGTCACGCTCCCGGCCGGGTGACGGCTGCCAGGCGCGCAGACGGAGGCTGTTGGTGACCACCAGGACCGAGCTGACCGACATGGCTGCGGCGGCCAGCATCGGGTTGAGCAGGCCGACCATGGCGAGCGGCACGGTGACGACGTTGTAGCCGAAGGCCCACAGGAGGTTGGTGTGGATGGTGGACAGGGTGCGCCGGGCGAGCCGTACCGCGTCCACGAGCGCCTCGATGTCACCGCGGACGAGCGTCACGTCGGCCGCGCCGATCGCCGCGTCCGTGCCGCCGCCCATGGCGATGCCGAGGTCCGCCCCGGCGAGCGCGGCCGCGTCGTTGACGCCGTCGCCGACGACCGCGACCCGGCGGCCGCTCTCGCGCAGCTCCCGTACGAGCTCGGCCTTGTCCTCGGGGGTGCAGCGGGCGTGCACCTCCTCGATGCCGAGCGCGGCGGCGACGGCGCGAGCCGGGGCTTCCCGGTCGCCGGTGGCGAGCACCGGCTCGACGCCGAGCCGGCGCAGCCGGTCCACCGTCCGGTAGCTGCCGGGCCGTACGACGTCACCGATCTCGATCAGCGCCTGGGTCTGCCCGTCCACGCGGACCAGGACGGGCGTGTGCGCGGCGGCCTCCGCAGCGGGGAGCGCGTCCGTCAGCGCCTCGGGCAGTTCGTCGTCCGGTGCGACGACCTCGACCAGCCGGCCCTCGACCCGGCCGCGTACGCCCCGGCCCGCCGTGGCGGTGAAGTCGGCCACCTCCGGCAGCCGGATCCCGGGCAGGGTGCGGGTCGCGTACGCGACGATCGCCCGGCCCAGCGGATGCTCGGAGCCCTGCTCCACTGCCGCGGCCAGCCGCAGTACCTCGTCCCGGCCGGGGCCGTCCGATACGGCCGTGACGCGGGCGACGGTCATGTGCCCGGAGGTGAGGGTGCCGGTCTTGTCGAGGACGACGGTGTCGATGTGTTCGAGGCCCTCCAGGGACTGCGGGCCCCTGACCAGGATGCCGAGTTGGGCGCCCCGGCCGGTGGCGGCCATCAGCGCGGTCGGGGTCGCCAGACCCAGCGCGCACGGGCAGGCCACGACCAGGACGGCCACGCATGCGGTGATCGCCGCCTGCGGGTCGGCGTCGGCTCCGAGCCAGAAGCCGAGCACGGTCACGGCCAGCGCGAGCACCACCGGCACGAACACGCCGGCCACCGAGTCGGCCAGCCGCTGCGCCTTCGCCTTGCCGGCCTGGGCCTCGGTCACCAGCCGGGTGATACGGGCGAGCTGGGTGTCGGCGCCGACGGCGGTGGCCCGCACCAGCAGCAGCCCGCCCGCGTTGACGGCCCCGCCGACCACGGCGGATCCGGGCGCGACCTCGACCGGCTCGCTCTCCCCGGTGACCAGCGACAGATCCACGGCGGAACTGCCCTTGACCACCTCGCCGTCGGTGGCGACCCGCTCACCGGGCCGTACGACGAAGACCTGCCCGACCGTCAGCTCCTCGATGGGAACCAGGCGTTCGGATCCGTCGTCGCCGCGTACGGAGACCTCCTTGGCGGCGAGCTCCGCCAGCGACCGCAGGGCGGCCCCGGTGCCGTGCCGGGCCCGCGCCTCCAGGAAGCGTCCGGCCAGCACGAACAGCGGTACGGCGACCGCGGCTTCCAGGTAGACGTGGGCCATGCCGTCGTCCGAGGCGTCCGGCAGCAGACTGAACGCCATCCGCATCCCGGGATCGCCTGCGCCGCCGAGGAACAGCGCGTACGCCGACCAGGAGAAGGACGCCACGACGCCGAGCGAGACCAGTGTGTCCATGGTCGCCGTCGAGTGCCGCAGCCCGCGCAGCGCCCGCAGATGGAACGGCCACGCGCTCCACACGGCGACCGGCGCGGCCAGCGCGAAGCACAGCCACTGCCAGTTGCGGAACTGCCAGGCGGGCACCATGGACAGCACCAGCACCGGCACCGCGAGCAGCGCGGTGATCAGCAGCCGGTCCCGCTCCTGCCGCATGGCATCGGCCTCGGAGTCGGACCCGGCCTCGTCTTGTGAACGCCTCCGCTCCCGGGGCGGCGCGGGCAGTGCGGCCGTGTACCCGGCCTGTTCGACCGTCGCGACGAGTTCCTCGGGGCGGATGTCCGGCGGATGGCTGACCCGGGCACTGCCGGTGGCCAGGTTGACCGTCGCGGTCACGCCCTCCAGCTTGGCCAGCTTCTTCTCGACCCGCCGCACACAGGCCGCGCAGGTCATTCCGCCCACGGTCAGGTCCGTGGTGAGCAGCGGGGGTGCCGGTTCCGTGGCCATCAGTGGCCACCCATTCCCGGCATCTCGTCGGTCTCCGTGTCCGTGCCCGTGCCCGGGTCGTCCTCGACGCCGTTGCTCGTGCCAGAGGGGCGCATGCCGGGCGCGACCGGTCCGGCTGTGGATCCGACGGCGTACGACACCGTGAAGACCAGGGTGAGAAGCAGGAGGAAACCGCACAGGGCGGGCGGTGGCGCCAGTCTTCGCAGCGCCTGGACGCCCGTTCCCGGGGAGGTTTGCTGTGGTTGTTCCATCACCGGCCTCCTGACCTGTACCGGTTACAGAGGTCGGGCCTGGTGAGGGGCGGGTTCCCGGACAATTCTGTGGCCTACGTCACACAGGGGTCCCGGGTGGTCGCGGTCACATCCGGACGTAATACGGAGTCCGCCCGGGCTTCAAGGGTGAACGGGCGAGGACAAGGTCACAGCCCGGTCCTCTGCTGCTCAGGTGTCCACCTGGCCTACCATCCGAGCCATGACGGTCCTGCCCGACGACGGGCTCACCCTGGCCGCCGAGTTCTCCGACGCGACCCGTGAACAGTGGCAACGCCTTGTGGCGGGCGTCCTGCTCAAGTCGGGCAAGGAAGTCGAGGGCGCTGCGGCCGAGGACGCCCTGTCCACCACGCTCGAGGACGGACTGCGCGTCCGCCCCCTGTACACCGGCCACGACACCGCGCCCGAGCCCGGCCTGCCCGGCTTCGCACCCTTTGTGCGCGGCAGCCGCGCCGAGGGCAACACGGTCGGCGGCTGGGACGTACGACAGCGGCACACGACGCCCGACACCGACGCGGTCCTCGCGGACCTGGAGAACGGCGTCACATCGCTGTGGCTGGTGGTCGGCGAGGGCGGCATCCCGGTGGCGTCGCTCGGCCGGGTCCTCGACGGCGTGTATCTCGACCTGGCGCCCGTCGCCCTGGACGCCGGGGCCGAGGTCGAGCCCGCCGCGCGGGAGTTGCTGCGGCTGTACGAGGAGCGGGGCGTCGGCAGGGATGCGGTGCGCGGCACTCTGGGCGCCGACCCGCTGGGGCTCGAGGCCCGGACCGGGCAGCCGTTCGACTTCGCGCCGGTGGCCGGACTTGCCCTGCGGTGCGCCGAGGAGTATCAGGGGCTGCGGGCGCTGACCGTGGACGCGCTGCCGTACCACGAGGCCGGCGGCTCCGCCGCGCAGGAGCTGGGCGCTTCACTGGCGACCGGCGTCGCCTACCTGCGGGAGCTGACCGGGGCGGGGCTGAGCGTCGGACAGGCCTGCGCACAGCTGGAGTTCCGATACGCGGCCACCGCCGACCAGTTCCTGACGATCGCCAAACTGCGGGCGGCGCGCCGGCTGTGGGCACGGGTGGCCGAGGTGTGCGGAGCCCCTGGTGCACAGGTCCAGCACGTCGTGACCTCGCCGGTGATGATGACGCGCCGCGACCCGTGGGTGAACATGCTGCGCACCACCGTCGCCGCGCTGGCCGCCGGGGCGGGCGGCGCCGACGCCGTCACCGTGCTGCCCTTCGACCACGCGCTCGGTCTGCCGGACGCGTTCGCGCGGCGCATCGCCCGCAACACCTCCACGATCCTCATCGAGGAGTCGCACCTGTCCCGGGTGATCGACCCGGCGGGCGGCTCCTGGTACGTGGAGCGGCTCACCGACGAACTCGCCCACGTGGGCTGGGAGTTCTTCCAGGGCATCGAGCGGACCGGCGGGCTCTCGGCCGCCCTGCGCTCGGGCCGTCTCGGGCAGGACCTGGCCGACACCTGGGCGGCACGTACCAGCAAGCTCGCCAAGCGGCGCGAACCGATCACCGGTGTCAGCGAGTTCCC
Organism: Streptomyces sp. KR55; assembly: GCF_052245645.1. Classification (NCBI taxonomy): domain Bacteria; kingdom Bacillati; phylum Actinomycetota; class Actinomycetes; order Kitasatosporales; family Streptomycetaceae; genus Streptomyces; species Streptomyces sp. KR55. Next base: position 6,474 of record NZ_JBQQCE010000402.1, read on the forward strand.
GCACCTCGCCGAGCGGCCGGTGGAGCGTACACCCGCTCCGGCGGCTCCCTCCGGCGGGCTGCCGCGCGTGCGGCGCGACGAGGCGTACGAGGCACTGCGCGCCCGCTCCGACGCCCACCTGGCGGCGACCGGCAGCAGGCCGCGGATCTACCTCGCCGCCCTGGGCCCCGCCGCCGCCCACACCGCACGCCTCACCTTCGCCTCCAACCTGTTCCAGGCCGGCGGCATCGAGCCGGTCACCGAGGGCACCTTCGAGGACAGCGGCGCCACCGAGGCCTGCCTGTGCTCCAGCGACGCGCTGTACGAGGAGCAGGCCGCGGATGCCGCCCGGGGCCTCCAGGAGGCGGGCGCCCGCCATGTGTTCCTGGCCGGGCGTCCCGGTCAGTACAGCGGTGTCGACGCCTACGTCTTCGCGGGCTGTGACGCCGTTGCCGTGCTCTCCGCCACCCTCGACCGCATGGGAGTGTCCTGATGGGAGGAATCCCCGACTTCGCCGGAGTCGAGCTGGGGACCCCGGCCGCCGAAGGGGGCGCCGACGAGTGGCGCACGGCCGTGAAGAAGGCCACCGGCGGCGACGACCTGCTCTGGGAGACCCCGGAGGGCATCACCGTCAAGCCGCTGTACACCGGGCAGGACCTGGAGGGCCTGGACTTCCTGGACACCTACCCGGGTATCGCCCCGTACCTGCGCGGCCCGTACCCGACGATGTACGTCAACCAGCCCTGGACGATCCGCCAGTACGCGGGCTTCTCCACGGCGGAGGAGTCCAACGCCTTCTACCGGCGCAACCTGGCGGCCGGTCAGAAGGGTCTGTCGGTCGCGTTCGACCTGCCGACGCACCGCGGCTACGACAGCGACCACCCGCGGGTGACCGGTGACGTCGGCATGGCGGGCGTGGCGATCGACTCGATCTACGACATGCGGCAGCTGTTCGACGGGATTCCGCTGGACAGGATGACCGTGTCGATGACGATGAACGGCGCCGTGCTGCCCGTGCTCGCGCTGTACATCGTGGCGGCGGAGGAACAGGGCGTGCCGCCCGAGAAGTTGGCCGGGACCATTCAGAACGACATCCTCAAGGAGTTCATGGTCCGCAACACGTACATCTATCCGCCGAAGCCGTCGATGCGGATCATCTCCGACATCTTCGCCTTCACCTCGCAGCGGATGCCCCGCTACAACTCCATCTCCATCTCCGGCTACCACATCCAGGAGGCCGGCGCGACGGCGGACCTGGAGCTGGCGTACACCCTCGCCGACGGCGTGGAGTACCTCCGGGCCGGGCGGGAGGCCGGGCTGGACGTGGACGCGTTCGCGCCGCGGCTGTCCTTCTTCTGGGCGATCGGCATGAACTTCTTCATGGAGATCGCCAAGCTGCGGGCGGCCCGGCTGCTGTGGGCCAAGCTGGTCAAGCAGTTCGACCCGAAGAACGCCAAGTCGCTCTCCCTGCGCACCCATTCGCAGACCTCCGGCTGGTCGCTGACCGCGCAGGACGTGTTCAACAACGTGACCCGCACGTGCGTGGAGGCGATGGCGGCCACCCAGGGCCACACCCAGTCGCTGCACACCAACGCCCTCGACGAGGCCCTCGCCCTGCCCACCGACTTCTCCGCGCGCATCGCCCGCAACACCCAGCTGCTCATCCAGCAGGAGTCGGGCACGACCCGGGTGATCGACCCCTGGGGCGGCAGCGCCTACGTGGAGAAGCTGACGTACGACCTCGCCCGCCGCGCCTGGCAGCACATCCAGGAGGTCGAGCAGGCGGGCGGCATGGCGCAGGCCATCGACGCCGGCATCCCCAAGCTGCGCGTGGAGGAGGCGGCGGCGCGCACGCAGGCCCGGATCGACTCCGGGCGGCAGCCGGTGATCGGCGTCAACAAGTACCGCGTGGACACCGACGAGCAGATCGAGGTCCTCAAGGTCGACAACTCCTCCGTGCGCGCCCAGCAGATCGAGAAGCTGCGGCGGCTGCGCGAGGAGCGCGACGAGACCGCCTGCCGGGACGCGCTGGACGCGCTGACCCGGGCCGCGGGCGGCGACGGCAACCTGCTGGAGCTGGCGGTGCACGCGGCCCGCGCCAAGGCGACCGTCGGGGAGATCTCCGACGCCCTGGAGAAGGTGTACGGCCGGCACGCGAGCCAGATTCGTACGATCTCCGGCGTGTACCGAAACGAAGCCGGCGAGTCCCCGTCCGTCGACCGCACCCGCGCGCTCGTGGACTCCTTCGAGGAGGCCGAGGGCCGCCGCCCGCGCATCCTGGTCGCCAAGATGGGCCAGGACGGCCATGACCGCGGCCAGAAGGTGATCGCCACCGCGTTCGCCGACCTCGGCTTCGACGTGGACGTCGGCCCGCTGTTCCAGACTCCCGCCGAGGTCGCCCGGCAGGCGGTGGAGGCGGACGTGCACATCGTGGGTGTCTCCTCGCTGGCCGCCGGTCACCTCACGCTCGTACCGGCGCTGCGCGAGGAGCTGGCGGCGGAGGGGCGCGAGGACATCATGAT
>NZ_JBQQCE010000403.1:0-8965 GCF_052245645.1 Streptomyces sp. KR55
AGAGCGGCCACGACTCCTCCGAGGACCTGGAGCGCAAGGTCCGCCACGCCTACGTCGCCGCCCGCGCCGACTACATCGTCCAGTCCATGCCGGCCCCGCTGCGCGCAGCCCTGGAACGTGCCTACTTCCAGCGCCGCGACTACCGCCAGACCGCGACCGACCTCGGCGTCACCGAGGACGAGGCCCGCCGCAGGCTCCGCCTCGGCCTGCAACTGCTCTCCACGGCCCACGACGCCGGCACGCCCGGGGCGCCGCCGGGATACGGGGGTGCGGTGTGACGGAGGCGGGACGCTTCGGGGCGTACGACGAGCATGAGGGGTTCGGGGAGCAGGAGGACGACGGGAAGTACGAGGAGTACGGCGGACACGAGGAATACGGCGAGCACGGCGATTCCGGCAACGGAAAGAAGGACGACCCGGACCCGGCTCCGCACCCGCCCCACGGCACCCGGGACGGCGGCGCGCCCGAGGGACCGGACGGCCCCGGCGACGGCGACGACCATGCCCCCGTACCCGGCCGGCAGCCGCCCCGCATACCCATGCCGCGTGCCTCGGTCGAGGACAGCGGACGGCCGCTGCCCGCCCTCGACGACCTGCGGGCGGCCATGCCGGACCCCGCGCCCCTCGTACTGGAACACCACGTCCTGAAGTCCCTCCTCGGAGCGTGGGCGCTGGCCGCCTGCTCGGCCGAGGAGACGGCGGCCGTCGAGGAACACCTCGGCACCTGCGGAAGCTGCGCGGACGAGGCCCGACGGCTGCGCGAGGCGGTCGGCCTGCTGCAGCGCCCGGACAGCCTCGACCTCGACCCCGGCCTGCGCACCCGCGTCCTGGCCGCCTGCCTCGACCGGCGGCCACCACGCATCCCGGTTCCCGAGTGGGCGAGGCCGTACGACGCCGAGAGTGCGCGGCTCGACGCCCTGCTGCAGGACTTCGGGGACTCCGAGTGGCACGCGCCGGTACGGCTGCGCTGGTTCGACGGTGCGCAGGCCCTGAGCCGCCGCACCACCGTTGCGGGAGTCATCGCACACCTGCTGGCGGTCGACGGGATCGTCGCGCTCGCCCTCGGGCTCGACGACCCTCTCGGCGACACCGACGCCGATGCTCCGACGCCCGCCGGCCGCACGGAGGCGTACTGGCGTGCCTCGCATTTCCCGCCGACCCGCTCGGTGCGGGGGCCCTGGCGGGAGCAGAGCCACGGCATCGTGCGGACGGTGTCCTTCACCGGCGGCGCGGGGAAGCTGGCGGTGTCGTACGGCGACTTCGAGCTGCCGCTGCACGACGCGATGATCGACCGGGCGTTCGAGTGCTGGGTGCATGCGGAGGACATCGCGGACGCGGTGGACTACCCGTACGAGCCGCCGTCCCCGCGCCATCTCCACCGCATGATCGACCTCGCGGCGCGCCTGCTGCCGGGTGTGCTGGCCGAGCGGCGCCGGTCAGGTCTCGCCGCGCCCGCCCGCACGCCGCGGCGGCTCGTACCGGCCGGTGAGCCCGGCCGGACCCTGCGCCTGGAGATCGAGGGCTCCGGGGGCGGGGAGTGGCTGATTCCGCTCGACTCGCCGGCGGCGGTGGGCTCCGCGGAGCACGAGGTGGCCCATGTCGCCCTGGACGGCGTCGAGTTCTGCCGCCTGGCCGCGGGCCGTGTTCCTCCGGAGGAGGCGGCAGCGGGGCAGGTCGGCGACCGGGAGGCGATCAAGGACGTGCTGCTTGCGGCGGCGAGCTTGAGCCGGATGTAGGGGTGGGTCCTCTATCGCGGGCGGCTGCGGGTGCGTCGTGGTTTCTCGCGCAGTTCCCCGCGCCCCTATAGGTGCGTCCACTGCACATACTCAAGGGGCGCGGGGCTGTATCGATATGCGGCTCCACCGCGTGGGCGCGACCAGCCCACGACTTTCCGCAGCCGCCCTCGAACCCAGAACCCCCCGAGCTCCTAGGCGAACACCACCGTCCGGCGCCCGTTCAGCAGGATCCGACGCTCCGCATGCCACTTCACGGCCCGCGCCAGCGCCTGGCACTCCACATCCCGCCCGATACCGACCAGCTGCTCCGGCGTGACGCCATGGCCGACCCGCTCGACCTCCTGCTCGATGATCGGCCCCTCGTCGAGATCGGCAGTGACGTAGTGCGCGGTCGCACCGATCAGCTTCACGCCCCGTGCATGCGCCTGGTGGTACGGCTTCGCGCCCTTGAAGCTCGGCAGGAAGGAGTGGTGGATGTTGATGATCCGCCCGCTCAGCTGCTTGCACAGGTCGTCGGAGAGGACCTGCATGTAGCGGGCCAGCACGACCAGCTCCACACCCTCCGAGTTCACGATCTCCAACAGCCGCGCCTCGGCCTCGGCCCTGTTGTCCTTCGACACCGGAATGTGGTGGAAGGGAATGTCATAGGAAGCCACGAGCTCGGCGAAATCGGTGTGATTGGACACCACCGCCGCGATCTCCACCGGCAGCGCCCCGATCCGCGCCCGGAACAGCAGGTCGTTCAGGCAGTGCCCGAACTTGCTGACCATCAGCAGGACCCGCATCTTCTCCTCGGCCCGGTGGATCTGCCAGTCCATCTGGAAGGAGTCACCGATCGCCGCGAAGCTGGCCCGCAGCTTGTCCACCGTCACCGGAGCGTCCGCCGAGAAGTGGACGCGCATGAAGAACAGTCCCGTGTCGTGGTCACCGAACTGCTGGCTGTCCTCGATGTTGCAGCCGGTCATGAACAGGTAGCTCGACACGGCGTGCACGATGCCCTGCTTGTCGGGGCAGGACAGGGTGAGGACGTACTGGTCGGCCGGGGCCGCGGCTCGGTTGGACTGCTCGTTCATGCAGGACAGGGTCCCACACCGAGCTCGGCACCAGGCAAGTCGTCCGGCGGTCGGACGAGCTACGCCGACCGCGTGAGTATCCGCAGCACCTCGAGCGTGCGCGGCGGCGCATCCGGGTCCTCACCGTCGCTCACCGCCATCCGCACATGGGCGTCCCGCGCGGCCCGCACCGCCTCCGGCCACGCCGGGTGGTCGACGTAGGAGGACACCGGCGCGTCCGGCCCGACCTGGTGCATGATCCGCAGCACCCGCAGTACGGCGGTGTCGACGAGCGCCGCCTCCTGCGAGTCGCGGAAGATCGTGCCGACGTACTTCTCGGCGGACCAGTGGTCGAGCCAGGTGTCCTCGACGAGCCGGTACACGGCGTCGGTGACGTCCCCGTACCCCTCGACGCCCGCCAGCCAGACGTCCCGCTGGAACGCCGGATCGGAAAGCATGTGCAGCGCGGAGCGCACATTGCTGCGCCAGCGCCACCACGGCATGTCGTTCAGAGGCATGTCGCCCATGGTGGATGAGCGACGCCCGCGGCGGGAAGAGTTCGCCGAACCTTGTACACCTTGCACACCTTGCACGGTCATCGATCGTACGTTCCTCGCCACGCGCCGTTCACCACCCCCCGCAATTCACCTTTACGTCACCAGGCGTTGACCAAGGGTCACTCCCGGGTTAGCAATGTGGCGGAATCGTGCGGGTACATGACCGGCAGGCGACGCATCCGCAGCACCTTCCTCCCCGCCCTCATCAGGCGGCCCGCCCGAGCGATCCGCACAGCGGGCGCCCTGGTGGTGTGCGCGTCACTCGCCGCCGGTTGCGGGATCATCCCCGGCACGGAGGGCGCCGGGGACGATCCCATCACCGTCATGACGTGGGCGCCGCAGAAGACCAACGCCACCAACAAGCCCGGTATGCCGGCCCTCGCGCTCGCCTACGCCCGCCACGTCAACTCCCACGGCGGCATCAACGGCCGCAAGCTCCGGGTCCTGCTCTGCAACGACCACAACGACAGCGTGGGCGCCGCCAAGTGCGCCCGCCGCGCGGTCAAGGAGAAGGCCGTCGCGGTCGTCGGCTCCTACAGCCAGTACGCCGACTCCTTCTTCCCGATCCTGGAAGGCGCGGGCATACCGTACATAGGCGGATACGGCATCACGAACGGCGAGTTCACCAGCCCCCTCTCCTACCCCGTCAACGGCGGCCAGCCCGCGCTGCTGGCCGGCCTCGGCAGGGAGCTCGCCGGGACCTGCGGTCCGGTCGCGCTGGTCCGGCCCGACACCATCGCGGGCGACGAACTGCCCACCTTGATCAACTCGGGCCTGCGGGCGGGCGGCCACAGCACGGCGAGCGACCTGCGCGCCGCGGAGGACGCCACCGAGTACTCCACGCCCTCCGAGCGGGCGCTGGACCGGGCCACGACGGACCTGACGCAGACGGGCTGCGTGGTGCCCGCGCTCGGCGACCGCACCAGCACCTTCATGGACTCCTTCCGGCGCGTCCGCGAGAACTACCCCGAGGTGCGCACCGGCACCGTGCTCGGCAGCGTCGACCAGACGGTCATCGACGCGACCGGCGGCGCGTCGAGCCCGTACGAGGGGGCGTACATCACCGGCTGGTACCCGGTGGAGACCGACAAGCGCTGGGACGAGATGAAGAAGGTGATCCGCGAGCAGGCCTTCACCGACACCCGCATCGACCCCGCGGACGCCGGTGTGCAGACCACCTGGATCGCGTACACCGTCCTCGAGGCCGTGGTGAAGTCGCTCGGCGACAGCAACGTGACCGCCGACTCCGTACGGCGCACCCTGGACGACGGTTTCAAGGTCACCACGGGCGGGCTCACGCCGACGCTGCAGTGGCAGTTCCAGGACGTGCTGGCCTCGGTGGGCTTCCCGCGGCTGGTCAACACCGACGTGACCCTGCAGGTCGTGCGGGAGGGCCAGCTGGTCGCGGCCAGGAAGAGCTTCATCGACGTGACGAAGACCCTGCAGGGCGCCGACGCGGACAACTGAGCCCGCGATGGCGCCCCGCGCCGGTCTCACAGCTGGGTCGGCTGGCGCTCGGTCAGGCCGTACGTCTTCGCGATCGCGTTCCACAGCTTGGCCGCTTCCGCCTTCTGCGTGCTGGCGGTGCCGCTCTCCCGGTTGCCGGCCGCGGTCTGGCCGGTGCTGCGGGCCTGGCCCTTCTTGCAGAGCTTGCCCCGCTGGCCGGCGACCTGGTCGGCCCACGCGGCGTAGTGGTTGTCGGCTGCGGCGGACGCCTTCCACGCCTTGTTCAGGGCGGCGGTCAGCGCCGCGTTGTCGGGCAGCTTGTCGACGGACAGCTCGGACAGCTGGGTGACCAGGCCATTGCGCTGCCCGGCCGCGGCCCGCAGGTTCTTGGCCGCCTGGGCCAGGTTGCTGCAGGACTTCACGTCGTTGACCGCGTTGATCACCGTGGTCCGGCTGTCGCCGCTGTCGGCGAGCAGCTTGTCCAGGGCGATGGCCTGCTGTTCGGCGGGATCGACGGACGGCGAGGCGGATGTCTCGCCGGTCGCGGGGGCCGTGGCGGAGACGGTCTTGGGGTCCTTGTCCTCCTCGCCGCCCCCGGTGGCCAGCAGCGCGCCGGCGCCGATGCCCACCACGGCGATGCCGATGCCGCAGGCGGCGATGAGCGGCACGCGCGAGCCGGTACGGCCACCGCGGCCGCCGCCGTCCCGGGCCGCACGCCGGCCACCGGCCGGGCCGGGACCGTCGTACGACGGCTGCGCGGCATGGCCCGCCGGCTGCGGTTCCTGGAAGCGGGGCAGCTGCTGCGTCGCCGCGGCCGGACTGTCGCCGCCCGGCCCGCTGCGGAAGAGGTTGTCGAACTCGGCGGGCGGCTGCCGGTCCCCGTACGGGGCACCGGGCGTCTGACCGGGCACGGGCGCGATGTACTGCGTGGCCTCGGCGTCGGGACCGGACGCCGACGGCAGCGGGCCGGGCGCACTCCGGGCCCGCCCGAGGTACTGAGTCGTCTCGGACGTCCCCTCGCCAGACCCCCCGGCCGGCATCTCCGGCGGCAACGCCCCCGGTCCGACCGGCGGCAGGTACTGCGTCGCCCCCTCGTCCCCGCCCGCGGCAACGGGCGGCAGATACTGCGTGGCCCCTTCGTTCCCGGGCGCGGACGCGACGGGCGGTATGTACTGGGTGGCACCTTCGTCGGGGCCGGAGGCGGGCGGCAGGGCGGCACCGTGCGCGGGCCGCCGGTGAGCGCCGTGACCGGCAGACGGCTGGTACGCGCCGTGCCCGGCGGGCGGCTGGTGATCGGTATGCGCGCCGGAAGGCTGACCGGCGTCATGTCCGGTGGACGGCTGGGGAGCGCCGTATCCGGCGGACGGCTGGTGCGCGCCCTGTCCGGTGGACGGCTGAGAGCCGTCGTGCGTGCCGGGCGGCAGGGGGGCGCGGGGGCCTGCGGGGGGCAGAGGGGCGTTCTGGCCCTGCGGGTGGGCGGGGCCGCCGGGGTTGGTGGGCGGCATGGGGGTGCCCTGACTTGCGGGTGGCAGCGAGGCGCCTGTGCCGCTCGTGGGCGTGGAGTACGTGTCCCCTGCGGCGCCGGGGGTCGGGTATGTGCCGTATGCGCCCTGTGCGTCGGTGCCGTACGCCTGGCCCGGTGCCCCCTCGGGTGGGAGCGGGCCCGGCTGGGACGGTACGGCGGGCGAGGTGTCCGGTGTGGCCCAAGGGGCCTGCTCCGGTGTGCCCCACGGCTCCGCGGGCGGCGTCTGCCAGCCCTGGCCCGGCGGCGGGGCCGGGGCCTGGTGCTGGTCGGGGCCCCACGGCTGGCCCCAGGCCTGGCCGCCGGGCGGGGCCGAGGCCGGGATCCGGCCGCCGGGGGCAGCCTGGTGCGGGCCGGCAGGCCGGTCGGCGGGTCCGCCCGTCATGCCCGGCAGCAGCGGCTCGCCACCGTCGGAGGGCAGCACGATGCCTTCGTGCGCGGGCCGCGCCGAGGGCTCCTCGCCCTGTCCACTCTGCGTCACCGGGACTCCTACGAATGGGGGACCTTCGGAATCGTCGGCTCACGCTACCGGGTCCCCTGAGCCCGGTGCCACGCAGCACAGGACCTGACCTCCTGCCCTGTGACCGCGGTAACAAAACCGGCCCGCGGCACGCTGTTTATGCCACCTCCCGCTCGCCATCCCCTCGTTTCCCGCACGTTCACGCACGCGCAGGGCGCTTGTTCACGCTGCCGCCTGCAGCTCCAGCCGCGCCCCGAACTCCCGCACCACGGCCTCCTCCTGGAACGGCTCCAGCCGCTGCTGAAGGTCCTCCATGTACTCGGCGCCCCGGTTGGAGCGCAGGGTCTCCAGGAGGTCCACGGCCTTCAGTCCCGTATGGCAGGCCTGCTCGATCTCACGCTGCTGCACCTGCGCTGTGGCGAGCAGCACATAGCCGATGGCGCGCCTGCGGGCCCGGGACTCGGGGTGCCCGTCGAGGGACTCCTGCGCGTAGCGCGCCGCCGCCTCGGCCTGGCCCAGATCGCGGTGGCAGTGCGCCAGCTCGTCGGCGAGGTAGGCCTCGTCGAAGTGCGCGATCCACGCCGGGTCGTCCCCTGAGGCGGCGTCCGCCTGCTCCATGGCGCTCACCGCCCGCCCGGCCGCCGACTCGGCGGCCCGCGCATCGCCCATCAGCGCGTGCCCGCGTGCCTCCGCCGCGTGGAACATCGCCTCCGCGCGCGGGGTCACGCGCCCGCGCGCCCCCTCCTGCGCCGCACGCGCCAACTGCGCGATCTCGCGCGGGTTCCCGAGCTGCGCGGCGAGGTGGCTCATGGACGCGGCGAGCACATACCCGCCGTATCCGCGGTCGTCGGCGGCCTGCGCCAGCCGCAGCGCCTGGATGTAGTAGCGCTGGGCGAGCCCGGGTTGCCCCGTGTCGACGGCCATGTACCCGGCGAGCTCCGTCAACCGCGCGACGGATGCGAAGAGTTCACGCCCGACGGCCTCCCGGTAGGAGCCGGCGAGCAGCCCGGAGACCACGCTGTTGAGGTAGTGCACGACGACCGGGCGTACATGCCCGCTGCCGTACTGGTGGTCCAGGTCGACCAGCGCCTGCGTCATCGCACGCACCGCGGCGACGTCGGACTGGCCCACGCGCGGTCCCGCCGCACGCGCCACCTGCGCGTCGGGCGCGGAGATCAGCCAGTCACGGCTGGGCTCGACCAGCGCGGAGGCGGCGACGGAGGAGCCGGACAGGAAGTCCCGGCGGCCCACGTCACTGCGCCACAGCTCACACACCTGCTCGATGGCTCCCAGTACCGTCGGCGAGAACTGGAGGCCGACGCCCGAGGCGAGGTTCTTGCCGTTGGCCATGCCGATCTCGTCGATCGTGACCGTACGGCCGAGTTTGCGGCCGAGCGCCTCGGCGATGATCGCCGGGGCCCGTCCGCGCGGCTGCTGTCCGCGCAGCCAACGGGCCACGGACGTCTTGTCGTAGCGCAGGTCGAGACCGTGCTCGGCGCCGCACATGTTGACCCGGCGGGCCAGCCCGGCGTTCGAGCAGCCCGCTTCCTGGATGAGCGCCTGCAGCCGTTCGTTCGGCTGCCGCGCAACGAGAGGCCTTGCGGCCATTGGCGTACCCCCTGTGGCTGCGGTGCCTGCCCACGCACCGAGTTGGTCGGTCTTCCCTGACCGGAACCGCTGCCTTCGTCAGAGGCGGCACATTCCGGCCGTGAAGATCAATGCCCCGCGGACATGCGCACAATGCGAGCCATGCGGGGAATGCTGAGGATTGCCGGGGAACGGCGGATGCCATCCCCACCCCTGGCTACCCAGCTCCCACCGCGGATCCTCCCGCGCGCCCCCACACGTGCATCCATGCGCCCCAAACGCCGAATCAATGCTCCTCCCCCGCGCGCGGACTGGCCGTAACCCCAGGTTGGTGCGGGAGTTGAGTGGAGCGTGGAAGAGACGATCCCGGCCACCGAAGCCGCCCAGATTCCGAAGCAGCGCGGGGAATCGCTGCTGGACACCGCCGTTCGCTACGCCGAGGAGCGCCACTGGGACGTGTTCCCGGGTACCTGGCTGGAAGCCGTCGACGGGGTGCAGCGCTGCTCCTGCGGTGACGCCGCGTGCGGTGCGCCCGGGGCGCATCCGACCCGCCCGGACTGGGAGACGCTGGCGACGGGCCGCGCGACCGCCGCCCGCCGGATGTGG
>NZ_JBQQCE010000404.1:0-8957 GCF_052245645.1 Streptomyces sp. KR55
TGGCCCTGCTGCGCGAACGCTGTTGGAAGGCGCACGCCGACGAGATTGCCATCCACGAGGGCGCCACAGACACGCCCAGGCCCGAACTCGATCCGGATGACGTGACTCCGTACGAGCCACCTCGCTGCCCTACTGCAACGCTGAGGTCAGCCCCTACCTGACCAACTACGACCGGTGGATTCATCTCGCTACCAGGGACTGCCCGGCAAAGGACGTACCTCCTCGCTACCGCTGGCGTCTTGTGGCCGTCCCGGCTCGCCACTCCAGCGTCCCGACTGGTTTTGTGGCCGTGCGGGTCCGCGGTATCGAACCACTTCCCAGCGACCTGGTACGCCCCCCCGCCGGGCGATGTGCCTCAGCCCGGACGCCGTGGACGAAGTCGAGCAGGAGCCGGTCTCGGACCTGTAGTGCGTCGTCGGCCGGACTGACATCGACAGCTGACATCAACGGCGCTGAACGGCAGTAGGCCGAGGTGGCCGAAGAGGGCCCGACAAGTGCTCACGGAGGCACACCCCCGCAGGCGGCAAGTCACGGTGATCGAACTTACACGGCAGCGATCAAGGAGAAGTGCGCCGCTCCGCTTGAACTGGCCTGCACATGACCCTCGACTCGTCGCTCTCGTTGGTGATCCTGACCGTGCAGCCGGGGGGCTGTGCTGCCGAGGGGGCCGTGAGTGTTCAAGAGATGAGTAACCGGGAGATGTGGGCGAGCCTCGCATTTATTGCTGGTTTGATCACGTACTTGGTCGAGTTGCCGTTCGGAGCACCCGACTCGGTGTCGATGCTGGCGGACCTTGTCATGGTCACCGGCCTCGTGTTCGTGTGGCTCGAGCGCAAGCGCAGGATCTCTTGCTGAGGATCCACCCGCAGTGATCTTCGATGCGGAACGCGCTATGGCGGTCCGTCGAGGATGCGGCCGGTGTGACCGTCGCTGAATCTGTGCCGTCACGGCATTGTCGGTGGTCACGGTCAGTGAAGCGAGTTGGGACCGTGTCAGTGTGGACCGATTTCCGGCTCGTGGGCGGGCCGGGCGATCGGGGGCGGTGACGCGCTTTACTTCGACTCTGCCTGGTGCAGGGCGGATCGGGCCAGCTCGGTGATGAGGTGCTCCAGCGCGGCGGTGGCGGTAGTGCCGGTGGCGGCGACTTCGGGCACGATGTCGCAGGCGGAGCGGCGCAGTTCGAGCCATCCGAGGTAGGCGGCGTAGGCGGTGACTGCCTGACGCCGGGCTGGGGCGGGGGCCAGGCCCAGATCGGTGTAGAGGTCGGTGAGGTAGGCGATCCGGCGCTCGGTGACCCGGCGCAGGACCGGGGCGACGGCGGGGTGATCGGCATGGGCGACGATCGCGGACTCCAGACCGGTGATGCCTTCCTGTCCCAGCGCGGTGGTGAACAGGGCCGTCAGCCGCTGCCGGGGGTCAGGGACGTCGCCCAACTCTGAGATCAGAGCCGTGGTGTTGTCCTGCTCCCACATCTCGAGCGCGGCCCTCAGCAGTGCATCGCGATCCGTGAAGTGCCAGTAGAAGCTGCCCCGGGTTGCCCCCAGCTCGCCCGCGAGTGCGTTGACCGACACTGCGGCGACTCCGCCTCGTGCCATCGCGCGCAGAGCTGCGGTCGACCAGTCCGGGGGCGTGAGGTGCTTTCTTGCCATGTCCGTACAGTACTGTATGGTCGCTCCATACAGGGGTGTACGGAATGACTTGGGGGCAGCGTGACGTTGGCGAAATGCGCTGGTGGGGTGGCCGCAGTCGGCCTCGGCGCGGTCGGGGCACTGCACGGGATCTGGACCTTCTCTTCCTGGCCGCTGGCCAACCGTGCCGAGTTCGCCCGTACGGTTGTCGGGGTCGCTGAAGCCGACCTGCCCACACCGGAGTTGACGGCCGCCGTCGCGGCGGCGCTCGGGGCGGCGGCCTACGTGACCGCGGCCCGGGCCGACCTGGTCCCGCAGGTGCGGCCACGTCGTTTGGTACGCCAGGGGGTATGGGGCGTCGCGGGCGTGCTGCTGCTGCGAGGTGCGGCTGGTCTGGTTTCCTCCGGCCTGACCAGCCGGCCGACCGATTTCACCCGCTGGGACCTGGCGTTGTACTCCCCGCTGTGTCTGGCGCTCGGGGGGCTGACGGCATACGTCGCTGTCTCCACTCGCGCCCCTCGCCGCTAAGACCGGCGCCACGCAATCAGGAGACTCAAGGACCTTAAGAATCGAGGAAGTTGACAATGACCCGGTTGATTCCCCGACTCGTGATCGCACTGACCGCAGTACACTTCGCGGTCGCCCTGATCGCCTCCAGCACCTACGATGACGTGGCCCGCGACGGATTCTGGAACGCCGTCCCCGGAAAGCCGCAGCGCGAGTACGAGATGTGGTTCTTCCTCGCGGGATTCGGCCTCCTAGCCCTGGGCACCCTCAGCGGACGTATCGCCCGTGACACCGGCAGGCTCCCGGCACAACTGGGCTGGTATCTGCTCGCCATCGGTGTGCCGCTGCAGATTCTCTATCCCCTGTCCGGTGCGCCCGGACTGATCGTGCTCGGGGTGCTGGCCCTGATCGCGGCCCGGCGGGACAGCTCGGGGGAGAGCCGTCGGACACCCCTGTCGGCAACGACCGACCGTGACCGGTGCCCGTGATCACCCGGAGATGCTCGAACAGTGCTCGTGATCACTGGAATTGCTCACGGAATCGCGGACCCACCTTGCGCACCGCCGTGCCCGAGTCGTTGAGCAGTTCGTTGATGAGCTGCTCGGTCTCCGTCTCCAGTGAGCAGTCCAACGCCGGATTGACCTGTTGGACGCGGGTGATGGCGGTGTGCAGCCTCTGCCGGTCCCGGCCGCATGCTCGATCCGGGGCCAGTCCCGATACAACAACTCCGGCGTGTCGTCGACGTCGAGACCAGTCGCGACGGCCTGTCGGGCCGCGCTGAGGTCGTGGTGCGGGCCCGCGGGGGTGCGGTAGGTGTTGGCGAAGGCGCCAAACACTGGCTGCGAGGATCCCTGCCCACAGCGCTTCTACCGGCGGTAGAATGAGTGTATGGGTGAGCAGGACACCAGTATCAAGACGACCAAAGCCGTACGTGATCGTCTGCGGACGCTGGCCAGTGAGCGCGGCACCACGATGAACGATCTCCTGGAGGAGCTCGTGACGCGTGAGCTGACCGAGGAGGAGAGGGAACAGCGTGCGCAGCAGGCCCTGGACGAGATCCGGCGGACGACCGGCGTGACCGTCTCGGACGGCGCGCGTGCCCGGGCTCGTGACTTCCTGCAGCGTCTCGGGCAGGAGCACGACGCCGCGTGATCCGCGTCCTGCTCGACCATACCTGCATCCAGGCCCTCGCCGAGGGCGACGAGTTCCTCAACGGCTTGTACGTCGAGGCCAGCTACGGCTACGCCGAGATCGTGATCCCGGCTCTGTCCGCCGTGGTCGCCGAGCGCGAGAAAGCCGGCGCAGGCCAGCACATCCTGGGCCGCCGATTCACCACCGTTGCCGACTTCACGCGTGCCCACGCCCTGGTGGCCGGGACGTGGCGGCAGGTGGACTGGCGGATCCTGCACCCTGCAGCTTCGGTGCTTGTGCATCGGCTGGCCGGCGACGATGCCACGCTGCTGTCCCTGGATCCCGACCTGTACCTCGGCACGGGAGTCACCCCGCTGAACCCCACAAGCCCATAGACGGTGCCGGGCAGAAGGCGCCGCCGTCCCGGGGCACTTCAGCCAGGCGCCGACCCGCACAAGGCACAGGTCCGCCGCTGCGTGGGCTTCGTGCGAAGCTGCTCGGTGGTGTACCGCCGGGGAAGGAGCAGCCTGGTTGTGGACACTCCGCTGCACGCCCGGCCGGGCGGTGCGCCCAGCCGGAGGGTCAGACCAGCCAACGGCCGTCGCGCATCAGCTCGCGGTCGCGCAGTTCGTTCTCTTCGCGCCAGGCCTGGATGCGGCGCGGGGTGATGCGGAACCAGCGGTATGGCGTGGCCAGCGCGCGCGGGTCGAAGCCGGTGCGTGCGGCGAACCGGTCACCCTGCTGCTGCGGCAGCGCGTCGATCTCGAGGACCTCGACCTCGCCCTCGATCATGGCGACGTCGCGGGTGTGGCCCAGCGCCAGCCGGGTGGTCCGGGTGTCGGCCAGGTTCCGGCCGGTCAGGCTGCCGGCCGGGGTGGCCACCAGCAGTGCCTCGCCGTCCCAGTCGAAGGACAGGGGTACCAGGTACGGTGCGCCGTCCGGTGAGGCACTGGCCACCCATATGTCGACGTCGTGGGTGAGCCGGTGCTCGGTGTCGCGGCGGCGTTGGGCGCGGGGGCGGGGTTCGGCGCTCATCGGTCTTGCAGCAGGCCGAGGAGGTTGCCGTCGGGGTCGACGAGGGTGGCCGCCAGGCGGCCGCCACCGACGTCGTGCACGGGCTCTTTCACGGTGGCGCCCGCGGCGGTCACCTCGGCCAGCTTCGCCTCGATGTCCGGCACGTGCCAGTAGGCCAGCGACGAGGTAAGGCCCTGCGGTCCACCGCCCGGCAGCAGCCCGATGTGCTGGCCCTCGGCCTCGAAGCCGACATAGTAGGGCTCGTCGGTCTGCGGCGGGACGCCGAGCAGGGCGGCGTACACCGCCTTGGCCGTCGCCAGGTCGGACACGGGATGCAGCACGGTCCTGATTCCCTGGGTGACGGAACCGGTCATGGTCACTCCTAGTTGGTCGTGGGTCGATCGTCCCGGTGCGTCTTGTCGGGGCTGATCGCTGTGGTCACAGCCTCGCTCCACCGGGATGCGGTCCACCTCCGTGCTGACCACGGAAACCGCCACGGATAATGAGTCGGTGTCCAGTCCAGTGATCTCGGCTCGGGAAGCCGACGTGCTCGCGCTGCTCGGGGAGCACCTCAGCAACGCGGAGATCGCCGCGCGGTTGTTCATCTCGGTACGCACGGTCGAGTCGCACGTCTCGTCGTTGCTGCGCAAGCTGGAGCTGCCGGATCGGCGGGCGTTGTCCCGGCGCTCGGCCGAACTCGCCCGCGCCCGGCAGCCGCACCCGGCGCCCGCCCTCCCGGCGCCGCTGACGGCATTCGTCGGCCGGGTGCGGGAGCGTGGGGAGTTGGCCGACGCGGTCAAGGCACACCGGCAGGTGACCGCGGTCGGTCCGGGTGGGGTGGGAAAGACGCGGCTCGCGCTGGCGGTGGCGGCGGAGGTGGCCGGCGACTTCGCTGACGGGGTGTGGTTCGTCGACCTGGTCCCGGTTACCGATCCGGGGCGGGTAGGGGCGGCGGTCGCGGCGGCCGTGGGCGTGGGCGAGCAACCTGGTTGCGGCATCGACGACGCGGTCGTGGCCGCGCTGGCGGACCGCGAGGCGCTGCTGGTGCTGGACAACTGCGAGCAAGTACGTGACGGGGTGGCGCCGTTCGTGGAGCGGCTGCTGCTGGCCTGTCCGCGGTTGCGGGTGCTCGCGACGAGCCGGGCCCGGCTGATGGTGCCGTTCGAGTGGGTCTTCCTGGTCCCGCCGCTGTCGCGGGTGGGCGGCGGTGATTCGGATGCGGTGGCCTTGTTCATGGAGCGCGCGGCGGCGGTCGGCCGGTCGCCGGATCCGGCGGTACGCCACGAGGTCGCGGCCCTGTGCGAACGGCTCGACGGCATGGCGCTGGCGATCGAGCTTGCAGCGGCGCGGTGGCCCACGCTCGGCCTCGACGGCCTTGCGGCCGGCCTCTCCGACCAGTTGCGGATCCTGGCCGGCGGCCCTCGCGCCGACGGCAGGCACCGGTCGGTGCGGGCAGTGCTGGACTGGAGCCACGACCTGCTTCAGCCGCAGGATCGGGCGCTGCTGCGGCGGGTGTCGGTGTTCGTCGTGCCGTTCACCGCGGAGGCGGCGGCCGAGGTGGCCGGGTTCGCCCCGCTGGATCCGGCTGCGGTTGCCGATGGGCTCGGCAGGCTCGCCGAACAGAGCCTGCTCGCCGTGACACAGTCCGCGACCGGCACCCGGTATCAGCCGCTGGAGACCATTCGCCAGTACGGGATGGAGCACCTTGCCGACGCCGTTGAGCTGACCGATGTCCGGTCCCGCCATATGGATTGGTGCCTGGCCGGCGCGACCGCTCTGACGGGAGCTGACGGCACGGACTGGCGCGCCCGGTTCGACGCGGTGGCGGAGGACCTCCGGGCCGCCCTCGCCTGGGCCGCCGACCAGCCGGAGCAGCGGGTACCCGCCCACCGCCTCGCCCTGTCCCTGGCCGAACTGACCTTCACCCGCAACCTGCTCGGCGAGGCCCAGCAGCGGTTCGAGCAGGCGGCCGCGCTCGCCGGTGACGCTGACGCTGCCGCCGCGCTGCGGGAGGCCGCCGGGGTGGCCGGGTGTCGCAGGCTCGGCGAGGACATGTTCCGCCTGCACCGCGCCGCCGCACAGGCCGCCCGGCGAGCCGGCGACACCACCGGTGCCGGCCGTGACCTGGCCGAAGCCGCCACCGTCGCGTACCGCTTCTCCACTTCGTTCACGCGGATTCCCCCCGTGGACGAGGTGACCGCCATGCTCGCGGAGGCACGAGAGCTGTCCGGCGACGACGACCCGGCTGCCGAGGCGGCTGTCGCGCTGGCCGAGGCGGCAGTGATCGCGGATGCTTTCGGCGCGCTCCAGGGGGATGCGGACAACACCGCGCAGGAGACGGTGGGATGTGCCGAACGGGCCGTCGAGCTCGCCCGGCGGGCGGGTGACCCGGTGGCCGAATCGGCCGCCCTCGACGCGCTCTCCGGCGCCAGGAGCTGGGCCGGAGAGTCCTTCGCCGTCGCGGCTGCCGCCCGGCGCCGGATCGACATCCTCGCTTCGGTACCGCGCACCCCGGCCAGTACGCACGAGTGGATGGACGCCCTGGCTATGGCCGCCGGAAACGCCCTCGGGGTGGGGGAGCTGCCGCAGGCCCGCCGGTGGGGCAGGCAGCTCGCCGACCATCCGCTGCTGGCCGAGGCGGGGCACCACGCCACGTCCTGGCTCCTGGTCGCGGAGGCGTTCGCCGGCCATGCCGACGAGGTACTCACCCGCAGCTCGAGATTCCTCGACGCGTGGGAGCAGAGTGGCCGCCAGCGGTCGCTCTCCCTCGGCGCCGCAGCCGCGTCGGTCGCCATGATCCACGGCCTGCGCGGCGACCACGATGCCCGGGCGACCTGGCTCGCGATCGTCGACCAGGCGGACACCGCAGTGCAGCACCGTCTTGGCTACGGTGCGGTCTTCGACGCCATGGTTCTGCTCCATCACGGGGACGCGGACGCGGCCCTGGAGCGGCTGGCGCCGGAGCCGGATCAGGTGTGGAAGTGGGTCTGCTGGGTCTGGCTGCACTGGTACGTGGCACTCCGGGCGGAGGCGTCGGTGCTCGCCGGGCACCCGGATGCCCGGGACCGGGTCGACGCCGCCCGGAGCGTGGTCGCCGGCAACCCGATCGCCACCGCCCAGCTGGACCGGGCGGAGGCATTGCTGGACGGAGACCTGCCGCGACAGCTCGCCGCCGCAGCGGCATTCGACGCGGCGGGCTGCCGCTACCAGTCGGCGCGCACGCTGCTGCTCGCCGGGAACGGCCATGGCGCCGACGGCACGGCGGCACTCGCCGGCCTTGGCCTCACGCCCGTGGCCGTCGGGTAGCCGCAGCACAAGGCGCCCGGTACGGCGAGCAGCGCGGGCTGGGGCGTCAGCGGAGCCGATCTCACCCCGCTCACCTGGCGCACCCTACCGTTCACCGGGAACGCGCCTCAGCTCACCGCCTGCTTCACGAGTGCGGCGATCCGCGCCTCCACCTCGGGCGTCACCTCGGTCAGGGCGAAACCGGCGGCCCACATCGCGCCCTCGTCCAGCTTCGCCTGGTCGCTGAACCCGAGCGTCGCGTAGCGCGCCTTGAACTTCGCCTCGCTCTGGAAGAAGCAGACGACCTTGCCGTCCAGCGTGTAGGCGGGCATCCCGTACCAGAGCTTCGGCGCGAGGACCGGGGCGCTGGCCGTGATGACGGCATGGACGCGCTCGGCCATGATCCGGTCCGAGTCCTGCATCTCGGCGATCTTCGCGAGCACGTCCTGCTCCGCCTGCGCCGCCTTGTCCGCGCGCGAGCTGCGGCGCGCGGCCTTCTTCATCTCTTGTGCGTGGTCCTTCATCGCGGCCCGCTCCTCGGCCGTGAATCCCTCGTACGTGCTGCTTTCGGTGCTGGTCATGGTCGCCCCTGTAGTCGTGTGTCACGGTCGGCCGATGTGTCTTGTCGGGCCTGATCGCTGTGATCACATCCTCTCCGGCCAAGGTGCGGGCCGCTTCCGTGCTGACCACGGAAACCACCACGGATACCGCGTCGGTGTCGGCCCTGTGCCCGGCTGGTTGTGTACGGAGCCAGCTCGCATAGCTACGACACAGTGACAAATACCGGGTCGAAGGACAGACCTACTGCGAGACGCTTGCTCAGCGCCTCTGACCTCCGCTCGTACCGTCCACTGCTGATGGCCGGCGGCAGCGGGTCTTCTTCGTCCGGAGCCCCTGCACGCGCTGCTCCTGGCGCTGCTCGCCGTACTGCTCCCGCTGCTCCGGTCTGCCGGTGTGGACTGGTTGTGAGGGCGTCAGTGGGGAGGTGGTGGGTCGATGTGCCGCAGCATCTGCGCTATGCGGTCCCGGGCTTGCTCCGGTCCGACGAGGTGCTGGGGCTCTGCGAACTCCAGTCGCACCGGGGCACGGTGGCAGCGCCGGGCGTTCTTGGCCAGGACGCCCGCCGTACCGGTGATCGCCACGGGCACGATGGGGACGCCGGCGACGCGTGCCAGGTCGAACGCTCCGCTGTGGAAGCGGCCGAGGTCCGGCCCGGTGCTCACCGAAGCCTGGGACTCCGGCGCCTACACCTGGACCGCTACCGAGCGGCAGGCGTACGCCAACGACCTCGACGATCCGCAGCCACAACCGGTCCAAAGCCGACCAGGCCGCAAAGTTGCCTGTCGCGATCGCCTGTGGCGCGACACATGTCCGCGCCACAGGCGTATCGCC
>NZ_JBQQCE010000405.1:0-8932 GCF_052245645.1 Streptomyces sp. KR55
CGGCTGCTCCGGGCGGCCCGGACCCCTTCGCGCTGGACCAGCTGGCCACCGACGCCGCCGCCCGCGCCCACGCCCTGCTCGCCACCGGCAGGGACCCGGTGGCCGAGCTGACCCTGTGGCAGGACGCGGTACGGCTCGCCGCGGCCCGCCCCGGCTCCGGCCTCACCGCCGGTACCCGCGCCCTGTACTCCTCGCTCGCCTCCGCCGCAGGCCGCACCCCGGCCGAGCTGGCCCGGGCGGTCGCCGCCTGGCGGCAGGGCGGCCTCGACGGCCTCAGCGTCCTGGAGGAACCCTGGGACCCGCCGGCCGGCCGCTTCGACCGGGCCCGCCCGCTCCTCCTCGCCGCCGACCTCCCCGCCTTCCGCCCCTGGCGCAACCGCCTCACCCACCCGCACGACCACGTCCAGCTCCGCCTCGGCCGCAACAACCTGTGGTACGCCTACGAGTCCGAGCCGGGCCACGACGACTGGTGGCCCCGCGGCACCCCGGACCCCGACCCGGTCGGCGCCCTCATGGGCCTCGGCACCACCGACGAACCCTGACCGCACCTGGCAGGGTCTGAGCGGGGCTCGGCAGGATCTCACCGATCACCCCGGCCTCTGCCAAACCGAGACCGCACTCCGCCGAACCCCGACACCCCCCGAACCCGATCCCACTCCACCCCACCCCTCCCGGGAAGGCAATGTGAGAATCACCCGGAGATCTCCGGGAGCCAGGTGTGAAGCACAGGGGCCCCGCGGCCGGATCCCGGGCTGCGGCGGTTAGCGTGGTGCGGTGAGTGAGACGACGACCCCTGCCCTGCAGTACCGCTTCGACGGCCCGGAAGACGCCCCGGTCCTCATCCTCGGCCCCTCGCTCGGGACGACGTGGCACAGGTTGTAACGACTGTCCGTGGGCGTCCAGGCCAGTCCAAGATGGGCGCGTAATGCCAGCTCAGGGCATCCCGGTCCGGGGGAGTCGGCACAGTTGGTGACAGCTGTGTGAGAGCGCGCGTGCGACGACGAAGCCCCGCAGGCACCGTCGGCAGGGCTTCTGAGCGCGTGGGCCACGACGGAGCGCGGCGTCCGGCGTGGGCACCGTTGCACTCGGGTTCTCCGCTCTCGAGCACCCGGAGCAGGGAGGCGGCGACACCTGCCGGACGGCCGATGCGCAGCACATAGCACGGGAACTCTCGCGACCAACCAGGTCGTAACCTTCGCCCCTGCAAACCGCAGCTGTCCCGGCGGTGACGCCAGGCCGCAGCTGATGACGCCGTCTCGCCGTGTCCAGAGCCGATCCCCTCCGGGGGATCTCACGGCACGCGACGACGCTCGCCGCCTGACCCTTCTCACGCCTGGCCTGACGACAGTTCCACCACTGTCACGTCCGAAGGCGCCCCGACCCGTGTCAGCGGGCCCCACGCGCCCGCGCCCCGTGACACATACAGGTGCGTGTCCCCGGGCATCGACGCGGCGACGATCACGCGAGCCGAGCAGCTGTTCACTCGACTCGACTCCCTGCTCCCCAAGCGGTGAGCTGAGTCCCCCCATTGAACGTCGCCCTGCCCAGCGTCCTCCCTCTCTGTTCGGCAAGCAGAACTTGACAGGGAATGCCTGGGCCGCCGGACCACCCGTCTGCGCGCCGCCGACGGGTGGTTCAGCGGTGCCGGGAGGCCGCCGAACGCTCAGTCGGAGATGACGGCGGTGCGGTGGATCCACTGCGCGGGGCTGTCTCGCTACATGCTGGCCCAGGAGCTGCACCCCAATCCGCAGTGATCAACTGCCGCACCCGATGCGAAGCTCCCTGCAGCGCGAGGTCCAGGTGATCTCGGACAGTCTGGTGCCACAACATCCTTCACGGTCTCAGGAACAGGATCTGTTGTGACTCTTGTTCGCTTTAGCGAGCGACCACCACACAGTCACCGCGCGGTCTCAGAATGATGCGGCAGATCTTTCGTCGAGGAAATCGACGATGTGGCCGAACACGTCAAGGGCGGCACCGCGGCCGATGAAAGGGTCAACGTGGCCGTAGCCCGGAATTTCGACGTAACGAATGTCAAGGTCCGGGTAGCGGCTGGACAGGACGTCGTAGCAAAGCTCGTTTGAATCGTGAAAGGTTTTGTTGTCACTGCCGGCGAGCAGCAGGACGGGGCAGTCGATGCGGTCGGCGCTGTCCAGGGCGTTCTCCGGCAGTTGGCCGTAGCCTTGGTCAGCCGAGTTCCAGGGCATCGCCGTGTGGGCTAGTTCCATGCGCCGCAGGTGCGGCCCTATCCAGGTGGGCGCGGAACCAAACAGTTGGGCAAGCCGATTGTGGGTTGTCTCGTGCAGGTTCTCGTGGACGTAGAGTGACGCGCCGGTACCCCAGGCGGAGTTGTGCAGGATATGGCAGGTGGGGTCGTCACATTCGTCGGCCGAGAGGGAAGCCAGCGCGAACATCGGCGTGTAGCGCGAGCGGAAGCCCACCTTGGTGAAGTCGACCGGGAGGTGAGTCCAGCGGGAGCGGCCCCACTCGCCGCCGAGGTGGCCGAGCAGTCGGGACCTCGCGGAATACTTCGGCGTCATGAACACCCCCTGTGCCACCACTCCGGCGAGGCCTGGCACCAAGCCGCCCGTCATACTCAATGACAGCGACAGTGCTCCGAGACAGTGAGCGACCACGAACAGCTGGCGCTGGCCGATCCGGTCGCGGATGTACGACACCGCATCCGGGATGTCATAGAGCGCCACATCATCGAAGGCATATCGGACGCGGCCCTCGTTGTACGGCAAGCGGCAACTGCCCCGCCAGTCCAGCAGCCACGGTTCGTAGCCCGCGCTGAGCAGGACGTCCGCGAGGTTGCGGGTCTCGGGGAGTACGAACATGTCAGCCGAAGCCGTGAGACCGTGCAGGAGCAGGACCGCGGGACGGTCGGTGCTGTTCTGATCGACGGGGGTGTTGGCGGTCAGCCGGCACAGGCCGAGTTCCGTGCCGTCGGATGCATGGAACGGGATCTGCTCAACGGTGAAGCGGTCCATCGGGGCATAGAGCGGTCGTGGTGTCATCGAAGTTGCTTCCTGTCCTTTTCCCACTTCTTGAGTTTGGCCTGGTACCTGTCCTTGTCGCGGTCGATGGCGTCCGGGCGCAGGTCGAGCAGTTCAGCGCCGGCGCGCAGGGTGGGCTCCAGCAGGCCCTGGCCCAGCTGCGTGCTGAACCAGGTCAGCCAGGTGAGCTTGGCGATCCTCTGCTCCCGCATCGACAGATTCGGATTGACCCGGATACCGTCTATCTGCTCTCGCTTATAGGACTTTTTGGGCACCTTCATCGTTCCGGCCAAGCTCGCCGGTTCGCCCTCGCGGCCGGCGCGGATGGTGAGAGTGCGTGCCTGCTTCAAGTAATCAAAGCGGGGCCGGGCTGTCTTCCAGCCCTCCAGCCACCAGCCGTTTCCGTCGGAATCGCGCAGGGCCAGGCGGTAACGCAGCAGGGGGTGGTCCAGGCTGTGGCGGTGAGGCACTCCCTCGTGGGGACGGACCCAGATCTCGCCGTCATCCACGGTCAGCGGATCCGCGTGCAGCAAGGAACAGGAGACCGTGCCGCGTACGTCGATGGTGCGGTGCTGCACGAGTTGGTACATGCTGGCGATCGACAGGGTCAGCGCGAAGGTGCAGTGGGTGTCAGGCTTGGCGTCGACCGGGCCCGCTTTGCCACGCATCGTCTCCCGGAACCACAGGTGCGGTGGGTCGTCCCGACTGGGCAAGACCACCAGGCCGTCACGGGCCATTCGCTCGTAGCTCTTCAGCCGGGCCTGCGCGTCGTAGCGGGCAGGTGGTGGCAGTTTGTGCCGGGCAACGAACGCCTCGGTCCGCTCCCCCGTCGCCATTGGGGCTGTGACGCTCGCCTCGACGATCTTCCGGCCGGCGGGGTTGCGCAGCACCCGCGCCATGAATTCCAGTTCGGGAACCTGATCGGTCTCACAGCGGGTCAGGAAGTCCTCGAGCCAGGCATCCCACGCCATTACCCGCACGTTCAGCCCACCGAGTTCCTGATCGCGGACCATCTCGGTGAGAGTGTCCGGCCGTCCGGTGAGGTGGTAGTTCTGGCCCCAGCCGCTCGGCTCGCAGATCACGGCGGTCGCGACGCGGCTCACCCAGTCCACTGGGGCGGAGTTCGAATAGTTGATCTTGGGCGCGACGCGGTAACGGGAGATGGCGGAAAAGAGGCCCGTATTGATGTCGTGTGGGTTGTAGGCGCCGGTGCGGGTGTGGCCGACGATGCCGCCAGGGCGCAGAAATGTTGCCTTCAGGCCACGGTCGCGGGCTCGCCTGAGCGCTGCCTCGGCCGCCCACTTCGACTTGTCGTACCCCGCCGTCAGCCGGTCCACATGTGCCACTGGATCGTCCTCGCCCATCGAGGCGATGCCGATCTCATTGAACACGGCGATCGACGAAATGTGGTGCAGCGGTTTGGGTCGTCCGGTCATCGCAAGTTCGGCGAGGGACAGCACGCCGAGGACATTGGTCCGGCGCAGCGACGGGTAGCCGCGCAGGAAGTCCACGGCCGCCCCCACGCTGACAACCGAGTCGAGTTCGTTTGCCAGCAGTTCCCACTGTTCGTCCGTCAGGCCGAGTCGGGGCTGGCGCAGGTCGCCGGGGAGGACCGTGACCCGTCGTCGGACCTCAGCCGACCAGGGGAGGGAGAAACTGGCGAGACCCTTGGCGAGGCGCCGTTCTGCGTCCTGCACGCTGTCCCCGCGCACCAGGCAGACCACATGTGCGTCGCTGTGCCGCAGCAGGTCGAGCAGCATGTGGCCACCCAGGAAGCCGGTGGCACCGGTCAGCAGGACACGGCGGGGCGGGACCGGTTCCGGGTCGCCGCACCAGGGAAGCAGGTCCGCACGTGCGAGGTCGGCCATGATGAGGGCGAGGTCCTCGGCATGGTCGTCGAGCGCAGGGAGCGTTTCGTCCGGCGCGACGGGATCGGTCGGCATGAGGTCGGTGCCCGGCGAGGCCGTCGTGGTGGCGGACGGCGCGGAGGCTACCGGAAGCTCAAGGGCTCCGGTGGTCGCCGACGCCTCGGGCAGTGTGCGTTTCGTCGGACTGCCCAGCCAGCGTTGAGCGAGGCGCCGGGGCCTGGCGTCGGCGAAGACGTCGTCCAGGCTGAGTCTGACGTTGAGGTCACGGTCGAGCACGGCGACGAGTCGAACGGCGTCCACCGAGGTGGCACCGGCGTCGAAGAGATCGGTCTCGGCGTCGATCTCCTTGCCGCCCAGCAGCGCAGCTGCCTTCGAGACGATGGCCTTGGCAAGTTGTTCGAGACCCCAGGCCGGTGTGCCGTTGACCGGGCCCTCCGGGTCGTTCGCGCTGTCCACCGACTGCGGTTGCGGGGCCGGCGGCTGAAAACGCGCCAGCAAACCGGCGATCGCGGCGGACCCGCGCGGACCGCTTTCGATCAATTCTCCCTCGTACTGCCGGTCTACCTCATGATTGCGGGCCGGTACGTCGCCACCTGTATCGGGGCTGGGTTTCATGCGGTTGCCTCCACGGTTTCGTCTGTTGTGGTGTCCCACGAGCGGAAGTCTCGGAGCCGGTCCGCGGGGACCAGTGCCTCCAGGCGCGGTGCCTCCGGGTCCCCGCCGGACAAGGCGGCCACCAGCCGCCGTACGGGGATATTGCGGGGGGTACGCTCGGCGATCATGCGCACGGCCGGGCAGCCCAAGGCTTCGGCTCGGTCTGCCAGCCAGCCGAGAACCCGTTCCTCGGCACCGCGGCCGAGCACCCGACAGCTCATCATCCAGCCCAGGACCTCGAGCGTCTCGCCGTCGGGACGGATCACGACGACGGCGATCTGCCCATAGTCGCCGAACCTGTCCCGCGCCCGTACGGTCCACACCTCGCCATCCCGTTGCCAGCGCGTCAGCTCCGCCTCGCCCACCGTCAAAGGGCGGAGATTGAACTGGCTGGTGCGCCGGGTCAGTTGAACAGAACGTTCCATCGTGTCGTCGCAGAGAAGCTGAAAGTCCATTTCCAGGTTCAGCCGCTCCAGGAAGTCGGCGAAGGTGGTCCGGGAACGTGCTTCCTCGCGCACCTTCTCCTGCCGATAGAAGTCCGCCCGCGCGGCGTCCTCCTGTGTCGCCGCGCGCGGGGCGACCGGCCAGAGCCTGGTCAGGAAGTCCGGCAGGCCTTCTCCAGGCGGGCAAGTCACGCAGAGCACCTCGGGCAGAGCTGCCCTCATCCTGGCGATCTCGGCCGGGTTGTCGTCGAGGAACATAAACGTGTCGAGGCCGAGCCCGAGTTCCTCCGCAACCGCCTTGAGGCGCACGGACTTCGGTGTCCAACCGGCGGAGATCACACTGAAGTGCTCAGCGCAGAGCAGACTGTCGGGCCGGTCGAGTACGGCACGTACGGTGGCCTCGTCGTTGTTGGAGACCAGCACCAGCAGAACACCTGCGGCACGCCACTGCAGCAGTCGGCGGGCAAGCTGGGCACGGGCCCCCGTGAGGCCAACGTGCTCCGGCCCGTCCTCCCCTGCGATGCCGTCCCAGAGAGTCTCGTCGCCGTCCACTGCAATCACCTTGGGCGGGGTGCGGCGGGAGGCCTGCACCAGTTCGGCGAGGGCAAGCGCCACTGCGGCCTGGAACTCCGTCCGGAACGGCAGGTGCGCCAGCGCGTCCGTCTCGGCGTCGAACGGGTTGGCGAAGTCATCGCCGCTGAAGCTCTCCGGCCCCAGTACCGCGATGCCGGCCTGATCCTGGAGCCGGGACCTCACCTGCTCCTCCCAGTCCCGGAGCCTCTGCTCGGTCGAGTGGGCGGG
Organism: Streptomyces sp. KR55; assembly: GCF_052245645.1. NCBI lineage: Bacteria > Bacillati > Actinomycetota > Actinomycetes > Kitasatosporales > Streptomycetaceae > Streptomyces > Streptomyces sp. KR55. The sequence continues at coordinate 6,766 of NZ_JBQQCE010000405.1, forward strand.
AAGAAAGCCGACGATCACCGGCCTCCCCGTGCGTTCGGCCAACGAGCGCAGGGCTGCCGGGTACTCCTCGCCCAGTTCGGCCAGCAACTCGTCGCTGATTTCGCCGTAACGCCCCAAGTCGGCGGCACGCAGCAGGACAAGGGCTGCTGCGGTGGACGGATCGGAGAGAACGCCGGACGGGTCGTGCAGGGCGGCCAGAACCTGGTGATACGGACCTTCGGTGACGGTGAGTCCGGTGCCCTCAAGAGCGAGGCCGAGCAGCGCGGAGAGGTTGCCCAGAGCAAAGGTTGCTGTCAGAGCGACGGATTGGGGTGCCGATGAGCGTGACGGGGGTACGGGCAACGGTTGTGGCGCGAGCGACTCCGTCTCGGTTTCCCTCGACGACGGCACCACTGGCCCCGCTGTCTGAGGCACCGGAAGAGCACCCACTGTGCCCGTGCCCGCTTGACCGATCACCTCGGCGATCAGGTCGAGGAAGTCCCGGCCGAACCGGGCGCAGCTGGAGCTGTCGAAGATGTCCAGGTTGTAGTCGAGTCGCATATGACCCAGATCCGGTGACACACTGATCATCAGATCGAGGTCGGAGTGGCCGGTGCCCGCGGGGAGCATCTCCAGTCCGGGCAATTTCAGGCCGCGCGGTGGAAGGTAGTTGAAATAAACCTCGACCAGTGGCGCGTTCTCGCGATACAGCCCCTCCGCTACCAGCGTGGACATGGTGTCCGAGAAGGAAATGCCCTTCTCGAGATGCACGCCCAGACGGTGGTCGGTCCGGCGCAACACCTCGGCCACTGACTCGCCCGGGGAGGCCCCGGCAGGGAACGGTATCGGAACGCCGAAGAACCCGACCGCGTCGAGCGCTTCTGCGTGCATCCGGGTGTCCACCGGAACCGCCAGCACGAACCGGCTGCGCTCCCGCAGACGGGCGAGGAATATGGTCAGCGTGCCCAGCCAGAAGGCGGCCGGGGTGATCCCAAGCCGTCTTGCCTCGGTTCCGACCCGCTCCGAGAGCCCATCGGGGACCTCCACGAGCTCGGTCGCCGCACGGTACGACCGGGCCGCGGGGCGGGGCTTCGCGAGGGTCAGATCCAGCCTGCGGATCCCGGAGAACCACTCGCGCGGCTGCGCCGCCGAGGCCTCCCGGCCGTCCGTCTCCTGCCGCGTCGGCTGTGCCCGCATCAGACCGTCGATATCGTCCAAGGAGGGAGCGGACGACAGATGCTCACCCGTGAGTTCCGCGCCGATCTCTGCTGCCACCAGCGCGAGTGAGGACAGATCGGACACCGCGTGGTGCGCACCGTAGAGCAGTACCTGCTTCCCCGACGGGTACTCCAGCAGCTCGAACCGCCACAGCGGCGCCACGGCAAGCTCGAACGGTGGTTCCAGCAGCTCGCGCAGTCGCTGGTCCGCGTCCGTGTCCTCGTCGACGGGTGACCATCGCAGCAATGTTCCGGGCAGGCTCTGCCCGACCTCCAACTGGAGGCCGTGCTCGGGGTCCGCGACGATCGCCGTCCGCAAGGCCGCGTGTCGGGCGGTGAGGTTGCCCAGTACTCCGGTCAGCCGTTCCCGGCTGACCGGAGTGGCGAGCTGCACGGCGGAGCCGATGTTGTGGGTGACTCCTGGGGTGCCCAGCTGCTCCGTGCGCAACAGTCGTATGACGTCACGGGTCGCCGGGTATCGTACGGTTCCGTCGGCGCCCGGCACGACGAGTGGCTCGAAGCCTTCCTGGCGCGTGCCCCTTTCGGGCACAAGCGGTTCCCTGGCCTCCGCGCCGGTCTGGCTGTCGAGGATCCAGTCCACGATGTCCATGACACTCGCCCCGCCGAGCAGCGCCGCTACCGGCAGCACCCGTCCGAAGTCAGCCTCCACCAGACCTCGGGTGCGCATGGCCGTCACCGAGTCGATACCAAGGTTGGTGAGCGGGGTTGAGACGTTCAGCTGGTCGGCGTCGAAGCCCAGCAGTTCCGCAACATGGTGCCGTATCCGGTCCATCACCTGCGTCCGGGTGCCGGCATCCCCGGTCAGGGGGACGCGCCGCCTCAGCTCCTGCGCCATGTCGGCGAGCCGTGACGCGTTGAAGACCGCTTGCTCCGGCAGCTCCACGCCTGTCTGCTCCTTCAGCAGGTTGATCAGGCGGGTGGCCAGCAGCGCGTTACCTCCGAGCGCGAAG
>NZ_JBQQCE010000406.1:0-8921 GCF_052245645.1 Streptomyces sp. KR55
CTCTTCGCCATCGGCGAGGCCCTGTGGGTCGCCGCCCACCTGCGGCGCAGGCCCGGCGAGGCGATCCCGGTCGGCCGCCCCTGGCTGGGGCGCGGCGATGTGCGGCGGACCTGGAAGTCCTGGCTGCGCGGCCCGTTCATCGGCTTCCCTTTCGGGGCCATCCCGGCGGGCGGCGCGGAGATCCCCACCTTCCTGTCGTACGTCACGGAGAAGCGCCTGTCGAAGCACAAGGACGAGTGGGGCAAGGGCGCGATCGAGGGCGTCGCCGGACCGGAGTCCGCCGCGTCGGCCTCGGCGGCGGGCACGCTGGTGTCGATGCTGACGCTGGGCCTGCCCACGACCGCGGTCGCGGCGGTCATGCTGGCCGCGTTCCAGCAGTACGGCATCCAGCCCGGCCCGCTGCTGTTCGAACGCGAACCCGAACTGGTGTGGGGTCTGATCGCCTCCCTGTTCGTCGGCATGGTGCTGCTGCTCGCCCTGAACCTGCCGCTCGCGCCGGTGTGGGCGAAGCTGCTGCGCATTCCGCGGCCGTATCTCTACGCGGGGATCCTGTTCTTCGCCGCGGTCGGCGCCTACGCGGTGGGCGGCGAGGTCGTCGACCTGGTGATCCTGCTGGTCATCGGCCTGATCGGGTTCGGTATGCGCCGCTACGGCCTGCCCGTGCTGCCCGCCGTCATCGGGGTCATCCTCGGCCCGAACGCCGAGCAGCAGCTCCGCCGCGCCCTGCAGATCAGCGACGGCAGCGTGTCCGGTCTGGTCGACACGCCGTTCGCGGTGACGGTGTATGCGGTGGTCGTCGTACTGCTGGCCTGGCCGCTGCTGAAGCGCTTCGTGCGCCGTCCGGGCACGTCCTGAGGCACGCCGGGGGCCGCGAGGATGCGCCGCGCGGCCCCCGGGCACCGCCGAAAGGCACGGCCGGTCATGTGTCGTCCGCCCGGCGCCGGTCGGCCTCGTCCCAGGCCCGGGTGTCGCGTGGCTCGATGTACGGCTCGGCCTCGGGCGGGTGCCCGCCGACGATGGCCCGCTGGCGTGCGATCTCGGCATCGAACTCCAGGCCCAGCAGGATCGCCAGATTGGAGATCCACAGCCAGATCAGGAAGACGATGACGCCGGCCATGGTCCCGTACGTCTTGTTGTACGAGCCGAAGTTGGCGACGTAGAACGCGAAGCCGGCGGAGGCGATCAGCCAGATCACGAGGGCGAGGAAGCTGCCCGGGGTGATCCACCGCCGGCCCCTGATCCTGGCGTTGGGGCTCGCCCGGTACAGGATCGCGATCATGAACGTGACCAGGAAGACCAGCACAGGCCACTTGGCGATCGACCATACCGTCAAGGCGGTGTCCCCGATGCCGATGATGTCCCCGGCCCGGCGGGCCAGACCACCGGTGAAGACCACGATCAGCGAGCTGATCATGGCCAGCACCATCAGGACGACGGTCAGTGCCACGCGGATGGGCAGGACCTTCCACGCCGGACGTCCCTCGGGAATGTCGTAGACGGCGTTCGCGGCGCGGATGAACGCCGCCACATAGCCCGACGCGGACCACACCGCCAGCACCAGGCCGACGACGGCCACGATCGTGCCGGTGCCGGCGGTGTTCTGCAGTTGCTCCACGGCCCGGACGATGATGTCCCGGGCCGGCCCCGGCGCGAGCTGCCGGACGTTGTCCAGCACCTTGTCCGTGACCGACGGATCGGCGATGCCCAGCAGGGACACCAGCACCAGCAGCGCCGGGAACAGCGACAGCACGCCGTAGTAGGTCAGCGCCGCCGCGCGGTCGGTCAGCTCGTCGTCCTTGAACTCCCGCAGGCTCCCTTTCAGCACCGCACCCCAGGACCGCTTCGGCAGGTGCGTCGGCGCATCGGGTGCCGCCCGGTCCACCTCCGGCCCCGGCCCGGCCGCCGCCGGCGCCGGACTCCGGTCGCCGTGATCCTTTCGCCCTGGAAGACGGAGCTTCGTCATGCGTGCCGAGTAACCCTCGGTGCCGTACTTCAGTCGGCCGCCGGCCGATCCCGGGGTGTCCGACAGGTGGGCCGCGGAGAGTGACGGACGATGGCGGGCCGTGGCGTCGGCGCCGAGCGGTGCCGTGGCTCTGGTCCGAACCACGACACCTCACGAAGCCGATTCCGCGGCGCCGACTTCGTGTTCCCCCCGCGTACCCCCGATGAATGGTCGCCGATCGGTCTCCGTCAGCTTTCCGGGACGGCCTTGGCGCGGATGGACTGGGCCACGTCGCGGAGCTTGATGTTGTGCGTCTGGGAGATGCGGCGCAGCACGTCGAAGGCTTCCTCCTCGCTGAGGTGATGGCGCTCCCGCAGGATGCCCATCGCCTCGCCGATCGCGTGCCGGGTGTCCAGGGCGTGCTCCAGCTGGTCCACCGTGCGAGCACTGGCCAGGGCGACGGCGGCATGGGCGGCGAGCAGCCAGCCGGCCGTCTCGCTCTCCTGACCGAACGCTCCCGGGCGGGAGGAGTAGAAGTTCAGGGCGCCGAAGTCCTCCTCCCGTGTGTAGAGCAGGAAGCCCATCATGCTGCCCACGCCCAGCTCCCGGGCCGCCGGCGCGAAACGCGGCCAGTACGGCTGCGGCTTCGTCATGTCGGTGATGCGGAACAACCGCTCGCCGTCGGTACGCCGGGCGGCGTCAAAACAGGGACCCTCGCCCAGTTCGCCCTGCAGCCGGTCGCTCTCCCTGCCCATGTGCCCGCACGAGGAGAGGGCGACCGCGCGCCCCTTGCGCAGGGTGAGGATACTCGCCGCCTCGCATCCCTCGATCAGCTCGACGGCGCTCGAGGCGATCTCGTCCAGCGTGTCCTGCGTGGAGTTCTGCGCCAGCAGGTGCCGGGCGAGCCCCGCCATCTGTTCGGCGAACTCACGCCACTCCATCGCACCCACCGCCCGCTCCTCATACCTTCGCTGCGGAAGGAGGCCGACCGTCGATCGCCGGGACTGGCCCGCCGGAACCCACCTGCTCACGTCGGCCAGAGCGCCGACCCGGCCGCCCTAGTCGCAGCGTACCGCTCGGCAGCGGCCCTGTTCGGTACGGCGATCATGACCGCCGCGCACGGTCGCTCCCGTGTCGGCGGGCGTGGCGCGGAAGGCCCGGACGCAATCCGTGCACGACTCTGGGAACCTTTGCGCCGTCTCGTTACCCTCCGCCCATGATTTCCACGGTTGTGTGGGGTACGGGGAATGTCGGCCGTGCGGCCATCCGCGCGGTCGACGCGCATCCGGCGCTGGATCTTGCGGCCGTGCTGGTGGCCGACCCCGCCAAGGTCGGCCGGGACGCGGGCGATCTGGGCGGGCTGGGACGCCGCCTGGGGGTGCCGGTGACCGATGACGTGACGTCGGTTCTCGCGGCCGGGCCGCGCGCCGTGGTGTACGCGGCGTCGGGTGACCTACGGCCGGACGGGGCGCTGGCGGACATCGGCCGAGCCGTTCGGGCCGGGGCGGTGGTCGTCACTGCGTCGGTGTACGGGATGTACGACGTGCGCAACGCCCCGCCCGAGATCCGGGACCCGCTGCTGGAGGCCGTCTCGGCCGGCGGCGGGTCACTGTTCGTGTCCGGGGTGGATCCCGGCTGGGCGAACGACACGTTGCCCCTGCTGATCAGCGGGCTCGGCTCGCGCATCGACGCGGTCCGCTGCCAGGAGATCTTCGACTACTCCACGTACGAACAAGAGGAATCCGTACGGAACTTGGTGGGCATGGGCCGGCCGATGGACTACCAGCCGCTCATGCTGGCCGAGAGTGTGCCGACGATGGTGTGGGGCGGGCAGATCCGCATGATGGCCAGGGCGCTCGGCGTCGAACTCGACGAGATGCGCGAGGCGCTGGAGCGACGGGCGCTCGAAACCACCGTCACCACCTCGACGATGGGGGAGTTCGAGGCCGGCACTCAGGGCGCGGTGCGCTTCGAGGTGCAGGGCATCGTCGACGGCCGGCCCCGTCTCGTCATCGAACACATCACACGCATCCACCCGTCCTGTGCCCCGGACTGGCCCGCACCCCCCGACGGCGGGGCGGGAGCACACCGGGTGATCATCGAGGGCCGCCCCCGCATCGAGGTCACCGTCACGGCGACCGACGAGGGCGAGAACCGGTCGGCGGGCGGCAACGCCACCGCCGTCGGCCGGCTGGTGAACGCCATCGACTGGCTCACCGAGGCCAAGCCCGGCCTCTATGACGCGCTCGACGTCCCGCTGCGCCCGGCAGCCGGCCGACTGGGAAGGACCTGAGCGGTGACCCTGCGCATCGACATCCCCGACGGAGCTGACCCCATCCCGTACGTGTGGGGCGAGATGGTCCCCGACATAGGCACGGCCGCATCGAACTTCTCGCTGGCCGTGTACGCCCACACGACCCTGGGCCTGAACGAGTTCGAGGCCGCGCGGCTGCGTATCGCGCAGATCAACGGCTGCGCCTTCTGCCTGGACTGGCGCACCGAGCGGGACGGGCGGAAGGTCGGTGAGGACTTCGCCGACGCCGTCGCCTCCTGGCGCACCACGGACGCCTTCGACGAACGGACCCGGCTGGCCGCCGAGTACGCCGAACGGTACGCCCTGGACCATCACCACCTCGACGAGGAGTTCTGGAGCCGGATGACGGCGCACTACAGCCAGGCCGAGATCGTGGAGTTGAGCATGAGCATCGGGTCGTGGCTGGCGTTCGGCCGACTCAACCACGTGCTCGGGCTCGACACGGTCTGCGTCCTGCCCCGGCCGTGAGGCGGGCCGAGGCCACGGGGGCCTCGGCCCGCCGGAGGCCGGACGATCACAGATCAACGGCGATGATCTCTTCGATGTTCCGTTCGGCGAGCGCCGTGATGGTGACGAAGGGATTCACGCTCGTGTTGCCGGGGATCAGCGAACCGTCGATGACGTAGAGACCCGAATGGCCGTGCAGACGGCCGTAGTTGTCCGTCGCCTTGCTGAGCACCGCACCGCCCAGAGGGTGGTACGTGAGGTGGTCGCCCCAGATCTTGTACGCGCCGAAGAGATCGGTCCGGTAGATCGTCCCCTCTTTGGCGTTGATCCGGTCGAATATGGACTTGGCCATGTCGATGGACGGCTGTTTCCAGGCCGTCTGCCAGTTCAGCTCCACTTTCCCGCTCGCCGCGTTCCAGGAGAACTGGGCGCGGTGCGGGTTCTTGGTGATCGACAGATAGAACGAGGCGTAGGTCTCTATTCCCGTGGGCAGCGGGGCGACTTCCGCGAATGCACCGCCCGCGGCCCAGTTGTCGATTCCGGCGGTGGGAATGGCGGACTGCAGGGCGCCGGTCGGATCCCACATGTGGTTGGCGCGCCCGCACATGACGTTGCCGTTGTCGCCCCAGCCCTTGCCGACCTCGCCGTTCAGCCCGGGTAGTGCACCGGTTGCCTTCAGCCGGACCAGCAGTTTGCTGGTTCCCACGCTGCCGGCGGCGAAGAACACGCGGTCCGCGGTCACCGTCTTCGTCGCCGTGACGGCGCCGGCGGTGTCGAGTTGCTCGATGCCGACCACGTAGCCGCCGGTGGCCGCAGGAGTGACCGTCGTGACGCGGTGCAGGGGCGAGATGGTGACCTTTCCCGTGGCTCTGGCCCGGGCGAGATAGGTCTTCTGCAGGGTTTTCTTCCCGTGGTTGTTGCCGTACAGGATCTCTCCGGCCAGCGCCGACCTGGGGACCGTACCGGCGGCTTCCTGCTTCATGTACTCCCAGTCGTAGACGTCGGGCACGAAGAGGAACGGGAAACCGGAACGCTCGGCGTGCTTTCGGCCGACGCGGGCGTACTGATAGCACGCGGCGGTCTCGAACCACGCCGGATCGATGGTGCTGACGCCGAGGCCGGTGTTGGCGCGCGGGTAGTACACGTCGTACATCTCGTCGGCGTCGACCGAGGGCAGGACGGCACCGAAGTTCTCCCGTTTCGGCGTGACGGCCATGCCGCCGTTGACCAGTGACCCGCCGCCGACACCGCGTCCCTGATAGACGATGATCCCGCCCATGTCCTCGGCGTCCAGGATTCCGGTGTAGCGGGGTACGTCCTTGTCGAGCGGATAGCCCAGGAAGTTGCTCAGGGGTTGTCTGGTGCGGGTGCGCAGCCAGAAGGACCGGTAGTCGGGACTGGTCGTATTGGCGAAGATCTTGCCGTCCGGGCCCGGGGTTTCCCAGGCCATTCCCATCTCGACGATGTGGACGTCGACGCCCGCCTGAGCGAGCCGCAGTGCGGCGACCGAGCCGCCGTATCCGCTGCCGATCACCAGGACGGGAACGCGGGCATCCGGTTCGATGACGGCGCTGCTGCGTCGGGACGCAGCCGCCGAGGCGGGAGTTGGAGCATTGCTGCTCCCGATCGCGGCCGCGCCAAGAATAGAACCGGTTCCAACGATGAATCGACGGCGGGAACTCCCTCTGTGATGGCCTCTGTTCTGGAGGTCAGCGCTCATGCAGCACTCCTCTGCTTCGAGTGGTCGAAGCGGGTTTTACTGCCACTTGCGCGATAAGTCACGACACACCCGAAGGTAACTTGCCCTCTTTCTTCACCCCTTGACGAAACCTTGGTCCGTACCTATGGTCTCGGCCAGCGCGCGTGTTCAGTCCCCCACCTGTCGTTCACATAGAAGAACGGACTCGCATGTCACACGCCCCCGTCCGACACCGCCACCGGTCCCGTGCGTCCCTCCTCACCCTGGGAGCCGCCGTCACAACCGCCCTCGTGGCGGGACTGCTCACCTGGCCCGGCGCACCCCGCGCCGACGCCGCCCCGGCCACCTTCGTCCACCCCGGAGTGACCGTCTCCCGAAGCCAGTTGGACTTCACCCGAAACAAAGTCAACTCCGGCGCCCAGCCCTGGAAGGGCGCCTTCGACCGGATGACCGCGAGCAAGTACGCCGACCTGAACCGCACACCCAAACCCCGCGCGATCGTCGAGTGCGGCTCGTACTCCAACCCCAACAACGGCTGCACCGACGAGCGCGAGGACGCGATCGCCGCCTACACCCACGCGCTCGCCTGGTACATCACCCGCGACGAGCGGCACGCGAAGAAGGCCATCGAGCTGATGGACGCCTGGTCGGCCGTGATCCAGGACCACACCAACAGCAACGCACCCCTGCAGACCGGCTGGGCCGGCTCCTCATGGCCGAAGGCCGCCGAGATCATCAAGTACACGTACACCGGCACCTGGGCCAACTCCGGCCGCTTCGCCACCATGCTCCGCACCGTCTACCTGCCCGAGATCATCAACGGCTCCAACTCCAACGGGAACTGGGAACTGTCGATGATGGAGGCCGCGATCGGCATCTCCGTCTTCCTCGAGGACAAGGCGTCGTACGACAAGGCGATGGCGAAGTTCCGCACCCGCACGGCCGCCTACGTCTACCTCTCCTCCGACGGGGAACTGCCGAAGACCGTCCCCAGCCAGAACCTCAACACCCGCGAGAAAATCGTCAACTACTGGCAGGGCCAGTCCACCTTCGTCACCGGCCTCACCCAGGAGACCTGCCGGGACTTCACGCACGCGGGATACGGCATCTCCGCGATCTCGCACGTCGCCGAGACCAGCCGGATCCAGGGCCAGGACCTCTACGGCACCGACGTCGGCGAACGGCTGCGGCACGCGCTCGGCTTCCAGGCCAAGTACGAACTGGGCGCGGCCGTCCCGGCCTGGCTGTGCGGCGGTTCCCTGCACCTCGGACTCGGCCCCGTGACCGAGGTCGGCTACAACGCGATGCACAACCGGCTCGGCCACGCTATGACCAACACCCAGGCACTGACCGAGCGGAACCGCCCGGCCGGCAGCAACAACCTGTTCGTGGCCTGGGAGACGCTCACACACGGCGACAACCGTTCCTAGAGACTGAGCGGGAGTGAATCCTGCTGCCAGGACCCATGCTCAGCCGAACGCCCCGAACGGTGTTGGGCGTTCTGGTTCCCCGCGTTCGCTCCGCATCCGGCGCGCACGGATCGTGTCCGTGGTCCGGAAATGCGGGGGCGGGGTTCCTCACGCCCAGGGACGCCCGGTCGGGCCTGGACGGTCCGATGCCCCACCGCATCACTCCGGTGCTGTGGGGGCGGTGCCGTCCGTCGCCGGATCGGGTGTCCCTGGGCGCGCCTGCCGATCGCCACGGCGGCCGCGTCGTGACGGGTCGTGGTGCGGTTCTTGCTAGTGAGGGGCTTGTGCCAGTGCTGGGCGCCCCAGCGGCTGGTGTACGCGGGGTCAACCGCGATGATCGCGATGCCGGTGGCGTCGGCCATCGAGGACAGCCGGGCACGCAGCCTGCCGGTGGGCATGCCGGAGATGAGCTGCCGGAACCGCTTGCGGCGGCCGTGCTTCTCGCGGGTCTTCTCCGCCGCGAAGTCCAGATCCTCGATGGCGATCGCGGCCACGCCGCACGCTGTCGCCCAGTGCAGCAGCCGGGTCAGGGCATGCCGGACCTGGGCGTCGCGGTGGCCGGCGGTGCCGGACAGGTCGTAGAAGAACCGCCGGGGGCTGCCGACGGGGTTGCCGTGCACGTCGAGGCGCCAGGCGGCCAGGTGATCGGCGTTGGTGTCCACCCCGATCACCCCCTGGGCGAGCGCGGCGTCCAGCGGGACGGTCCTGGTCGTCGGCGGATACTGCCAGGCGGCGGTCACGTACCAGCGGTTCCGGCCGGTGTCGTAGTGGATGCGGTAGGCGACGGCCCGGTTGGCCTCGACGCGGTCGGCCCACTCGGTGCCCCGGTGGGCGAAGCACACGGTGCCGGTGAGGACGTACCGGCCGTGCGGGGCGTTCGCCAGGTCCTTCAGCGGGGCGGGCAGCTTGATGCTCAGCCGACCGTCGGGGGTGATGCGGAGGGTCTCGTTGCCGTACCGCTTGCCGGACTCGCCGTCCGCCTGCAGGAACCAGCGCTCGCACTCCCACCGCCGACGCCACCCGGCCTCGGTCAGCTGTGCTGCCTGCAGG
>NZ_JBQQCE010000407.1:0-8855 GCF_052245645.1 Streptomyces sp. KR55
GTGATGCCGTGCGACATGAAGAAGCGCAGGCCCTCGGTGGTCGACTCGATCGCCTCGTCGACGGTGGTGAAGCCGAAGGGCTCCGCCATCTCCACGCCCGCGACGAAGTTGGGGATGACGTTGCGCGCGCCGAAGATGTCCGCGGAGTCGAGGATGCGCTTGTGCCACTCGTCGCGGCCGACGTAGCGCTCCTTGCCCGGGCAGTACAGCTCGAACAGACGCCGGTCCCACACCTCGAAGTTGGGGTGGTAGATCTGCACGCCGTAGTCCTTGAAGCGCTGTACGTCGTCCTTCGGCAGCGCCTGGGCCACGACCTTGCCGATCCACCGCCCCGGGAAGCGCTCCTCGATGGCCTTGGCGTAGTGGCCGTAGAAGTCGGCCTCGTCCCGTCCGGCGACCGTCTTGGTGATCGCGCCGCCGGTGAGCGTGTAGGCGGTGGACGCCTTCGCGGTGTCGTACCGGTCGATGATCTCGAGGGCCTCGAGGACCTCCTCGACGTCCTTCACACCCGTGTACGGCCGCCCGGCGGCCTTGTGCTGGCGCCAGTTGTGGTTGATGTCGCAGTACTGGCACTCCTCCTTGGCGCCGAAGTACTGGCAGACCCGGAAGACGGTCAAATAGATCAGGTAACCCCACTGGATGGTTGGGGCCACCTCCATGACGGACTTTCCGTTGGAGAGCGTGTGCCGGTAGTACTCGGGCATCGGCGGCACACCGACGTCGGCGATGCGCCTGCCGTCGAGGTAGAGCCCGAGCAGGCCCTCGTCGTCGGCGGCGACGCGGTACGGCGAGGACGGGTTCACGCGCACGGAAACGACGGTCCGCCGCAGGTCGTACGGGCCGCCTGTGAGGATGATCTCCTCCGGCGGACGCCGCAGCGCGGCCTCGCCCAGCTCGGGCAGGGTGCCGTGGTCGAAGGAGAAGATGAAGTACGACTTCGGTTTGACCTCACCCCCCTCGTTGTCGCTGAGGGCCGATGGGTCGAAGGCCACCCCGCCCCGAAGCAGATCCTCCTTGAAGACGGCTTCCCGCGGTACGTGCGGGAATCGCTCCATCAGATCTTCTACCAGCGCGGTGCGGCTGCCCATCCCGTGTCTCCTTCTGGATCGGACGTACGACTCCTCACGGTATCCGTTGCTGGAGAACTGACTTGCACACAGCAATTCTCAACATTCCCGGCATTTCTGCTGGAAAGGTTCGTGACGGTGTCACCAAAGCATGAGGGCCTCGGTGTCCTGACGACGATCTCTCGTTTCCTCCTGCCGCTCGTGCGGCAGGGTTGCGCCACCTGCCCGCCCGCCCTGGCCGGTGCTCCGGTCAGGGCGTTGGCGGCGGGTCTTACGGTCGGCTCCACGAGGCTTCGACACGCGGGGCGTGTCCTGGTCTCCGGCCACTCCGGTACCAGCGGTGCAGGCCGCCGTGAGGGCGACCAGGTTGCGGGCTGCGTTCTCGTCCCGGTCCATGACCAGGCCGCAGACGTCGCAGATGAACACTCGGACGTGCAGCGGCAGCTTGGCTTTCACCGCGCCGCAGTCCGAGCAGGTCTTCGATGAGGGGTACCAGCAGTCCGCCACGATGGTGCGGCAGGCGTTGCGCCGACCCTTGTAGGTGAGCTGACGCCGGATCTCCCCGAACCCGGCATCGGCCACTCGGCGGGCGAGCCGTTTGTTGCGGAGCATCCCGGCGACGTTGAGGTCCTCGACCACCACCGTGCCGTGCTCGGAGCGGACACGGGTGGTGAGTTTATGCAGGGCATCGGTGCGCAGGTTGGCCACCCGGTGGTGGAGTTCGTTGCGCTGGCGGTTGGCCTTCTCCCATCGTTTCGACGGCTTGCGGCCGGTCCTGCGGTCTGGTCCTTGCCGTCGTGAGACACGGCGGGAATGGAGTCTCAGGAGCTCGAGGGCGCCGTCCAGGTGCTTCGGATTAGGCTCGTAGCGGATCTTGCCGGAGCTGTCGGCCATGACCGCAAGGTGCTTGATGCCAAGGTCGATACCGACCACAGCATCGGGCCGATCGACGCGAATGATCTCACGGGCGGTCTCGACCTGGAAGGAGACGAACCAACGCCCGCGCTGGTACCGGACGGTCGCGGACAGGATGCGGGCCGTCCCGGCCTGGATGCGTGCCAGCACCTTGGCCATTAGTTCATGGGTACGGATCGCGCCCAGCCGGGGCAGGGTGACGTGCCGGCCGTCGGGCTCGACGCGGATCGGGCCGGTGGTGAACCGGCAGGCCATGCGGCCTTGCGCTTCGCCTTCCGGCGCGGAACGCCCATCCTGGGGCCTTTACGCTTGCCTTGCTTGGACTTGGCGTAGTTGTCGAATGCGGCAGCCGCGTTGGTCAGTCCGGCCTTTGGTCAGTCCGGCCTTGTAGGCCTCCTTGGAATTCTCCTTCCACCAGTCGGCGTACCTGGGATCGGTGGTCTTGATACGGTTGAATTCCCTGGACAGCGCGGGCAGCGACCACGGCCGCCACGGTGTCAGTTCCTCCTCGCCGATGCCATAGGTGGCTTCGGCTTTGCGCTGCCACCACGAGGCGGTCACCCAGGAGACGGCCCAGTTGTAGGCGGCGCGGGCGGCACCGCAGTGCGAGCGCAGTGCCTGTTCCTGCCCGGCGTTCGGGTCGAGGGCGAACTTGTAGGCCTGCACCACGCAGCCGGGCCGCGGCCGGAACTTCCTGCTCCCTCGGCAGCCCCCCTTTCGACGATCCCCTCACCGCTCCCAACGAGCACCCCCGGCGAAGGTCACGTATTCGATGAGCGAACTCCGTTTCCATCCGAAGGTGAAAGCCGCGCAGCAGCACCGTCTGCTGCTGCGTCCAGCATGGATGTCTTGGTGACAGCGTTCGCAGATCACGAGAGCTTGATCCCTGTTCCTCGTCGCCGTCTTCTGCCGACACTTCACCGACACCGAGACCCACCCGCTGCCGACGTACGCGGCGGCAGCGGGTGTTCTCCTCGTGGAGCTGATCCACGCTCGCCTGTGGTGGGGCGCCCCGTGGGGTCGGCGCGGCGGGCTCAGTCCTCCTCGGCCGCGTAGTACCAGAACTCCACCTCGGCCAGATTGCACCGCCCGTTGTGCCCGTCGTGCAGGCGCAGGAGCGGATACGAGGCGGTCGCGCCCAGCGTGGCCTCGTACCACGTGGCCTCGCTCGTCGCGCCGATCGTGTGCAGGTCGGTCCAGGTCGTACCGCCGTCCGTGGAGCCGCGCAGCACCGTCCCCGTCGCCCGGGTCGCGTACCCGGCGCGGGGCAGGATGCGCAGCCTGTCGACGACCAGCGGTCCGGCGTCGCCCGCGTCGATGTCGATCCAGCTCTCCGCGGCGAGCGTGTCGGTGTACGTCGTCGGGTCGCCGCCGAAGGCCTTCCAGCCATTGGAGGCAGTGGTCCCGCGGCCCGGCCACTCGATGGTCGAGGCGGTGACCATCGAGGCGGTGACCGGCGTCCGGCGCAGCAGGGTCTCGCGGGAGACGAGGAGCGCGTACGCCGCGTGCACGGCGTCGATACGGGTGTCGTCGTCCGTGCCGGTCGCCCGCTCGATCCGGTCGAGTTCGGCGGTGAAAGCGGCGTAGCTCTTCTTCGTCCACCCGGCCGGATCGACGGCCCAGGCGCGCGCCAGCAGCTCGGCGAGGCTCTCGGCCGCGGCGACGGCCACCGCGGAGGCGCGTGTGCCGCCGCCGACGAGCGCGGCCGTCACCCGGTAGTACCGCATGCCGTGCCGCAGCCCTTCGTCCTGGTACGCGTACGACCGTGTGTCTTCGGTGAGCACCTCCCAGCGCTCGCCGTCCGTCGAGCGGGACACTGTGAAGGTGAGTGCGTCCTCGGGCTTGTTCCAGCGGATGGTGACGGTGTCGGCGTCCCGTTCGAGGAGGACCAGCACCTCGCCTGCGGGCAGGGTTGCCTGCGCCACTTCGGCGAACTCCCCGTCCCCGGTGGCCACAAGCCCCGCGTGGACGGCGTACGGGAACGGTGTGAACAGCGCGGCGACCGTCACCCAGACCTCGCCGTCCACCGACACCTGCGCCTGCACGCGGTGCGAGGCGACGTCGCGGACGAGCCGGAGGTACGGCGTCCGCGCCAGGCTGTGCCCGTCAAGGCGCCGGGTGATCGGTGAGCGCGGGTTGTCCTGCCAGTCGTGGCGGCTGTCGCGGGTGCGGTTGTGGAAGACGAGCCGCCCCTCGTCGTCGGCGCCGAAGTACACGTGCCGTGTGTCGGCCGACAGCCGGTCCCGCAGCATCAGGCCGGTGACCGGGCCGCGCGCCCGGTCCACGCGGGCGGTGAGGGTGAAACTGCCGGTCGCCGGGCGGCTGACGTAGTGGAGTTCGTCGTCGATGTCTCGGGCGAGCACCTTGTAGTCGTCGCCGACGCCCAGACCGTCACCGCGCGCTCCGAGGATCCGCACCGACCCGCCGCGCACCACGGCGCTGCCGGGCCTGGCCTGGTGCAGCGCGTCGTCGCGCCAGCCGGAGCGGCGCAGGCCGGAGGACTCGGGCCGGGGCAGGTCCGCACGTACGGCGTGGGAGGTCCAGCCGGGGCCATGGGCGTTGACGGCTGTGACGGCGTAGTAGTACGTCTCGCCGAACCGCACATTGCTGTCCGTGAAGTGACGGCCGGTCACCTCGCCCGCGATCACCTCGTACGGGCCGTTCCGACGCGTCGCCCGGCGCACCTCGTAGTGCTCGGCGCCGGCCGTGGTCTGCCAGACGACGGTGACCGATCCGTCGCCGGGCAGAGTGTGTACGAAATCGACGTGGGCGGGCGGCAGGGCGCGGATCTCGGGAGACTCGAGCCTCAGCACCAGGCCGGTCTTCGGCGGCACCGTCACACGGCCGTGGCGCACCGGGAGCCGGTCGCCGGTCACCAGGTCCAGCACGGTCGGGCCCTGGCCGGGCACCTCGACCTCGTACCGGCGCTCGTTGCCGTAGGCCTTCCGGGTCGTGTTGAAGACGAAGAGGTACGGCCCGTATCGGGCGGTCAGCAGGTCCGGGTAGCCGGAGTAGGCGTGGTCGGCCTCGAAGTTCTCCCGGCGGACCGTGCCGACGCCGGGCTGGCGGGTGATGGGCGCGATCTCGCCGGCCAGCGCCTGCGGAGCGTCGGCGCCGCCGGTCTGCTGGTCCTCCATGAAGTCGACGTCGATGTTGTCCATGCGGGCCCAGTAGTCCTCGTAATGGAAGCGCCCGTTGGTGGTGATCTGTACGATGTGGTCCCGGTCGGGCAGGCGGACGTGCAGCCGGCCGTTGCGGGCGAAGCCGCGTTGCCGTTCGTTGAGGTGGCCCCACAGGTGGGTGTCGCCGTCCCTGAGGGAGACGAACATGCAGTCGACGTCGACCCAGGCGAACCGCTCGTAGTCGCCCGGCCGCACGCCCAGGGCGGTCAGTTCGGCGGGCGTGTAGTACGCGAAGTCGGTGTGCGGGTGGACGATGCCGGTCGGCTCGTGCGCCTTCAGCCAGGCCCAGGTCTCGCCGAGTTCGAGGTCGTACTTGTTCTTCGCCGTCACGGCGGAGAAGTTGCCGAAGTACTGCTGGTCGGCGATCTGCTGCTGGGCGAGGCCGACCGCCTCGCGGGCGTACGCGCGGGTCGTGCGCCACTCCTTGCCCGCGTACCGGTCGGGGTGGTCGGCGATGTGCCGGGCGAGGGAGACGTAGTGCAGGAGCTTGCCCTCCGAGATGCGCAGCACATAGCTGGGGAAGCCCGGGTAGTTGGTGTTGCGCTCGTCGATGACCATCTCCATGCGCATGGTGCGCTTCAGATCGGCGTCGAGGTCGGTCATGCGGGCGTGGGAGCGGGCGTGCAGGTTGCGCAGCGCCAACTCGAGGATCCGGTCGTTGAGTTCCTCGTCGCCCTCGTGGCCCCAGGTGCGGTGGAACCACTCGGGGAGGTAGTTGGTGGCCTCGCCGTAGTTCGCGACGTAACCGTTTTCCCGGGTGTGCCCGGCCTCGGTCATCGTCGTGTAGTGCCGGCCGAGGGGCAGTCGGCGTACGACGTTGCCGTCCTTGTCCAGCTTGGACTTGGCGAGGCCCTTGATGACGTACTTGATGTAGTCCTCGGTCCAGCGGGCGGTCTGGTCGTGGTAGAAGAGCGAGTGGAAGAGATCCAGCTCCTGGCCGTCGGGGCCGGCCAGCACCTCCTCGCCGAGGAAGGGCTCCCAGCCCAGGGACTCGCCCACGATGCGGTGGCTGCGCGCCTTTCCCTCGTAGCAGCGGGAGCCGATGACCCGGAGTCCCTCGTGGGCCTCCCAGGCGCCTTCGTAGGTGTACATAACCTGGTTGTAGATGTACGACAGGCGGGAGCGGGCGTAGTCGAAGTTGGCCTTCAGGACACGCTCCCAGGCGGCGCGCCGGGTCAGCGGGCCGCCGTCGAAGTCGACGTCCTTGAGGGAGGTCTCGCCCTCCTGGGTGCCGGTCCTGAACGGTTCGTCGAGGAACGCCTCGAAGGCGTCGCGGCCGTAGACATCGTTGTCGGCGATAATGTTCTCGACAAGGTAGAGCGCTTGGCCGAGGGCGCCGTAGTAACCGCCCCAGTCGCCCTGGTGGCCGCCCCGGGCGAGCAGCTTGGTGTTGCCGTAGTAGTCCTTGGTGTGGTTGTCGACGCATTTGAAGACCCGCAGCAGCGCGGCCTTCTTCTCCGCCGGGGTCTTCGCCGGGCACCAGGAGGCGCGGGCGAGCGCGCCGGCGTAGAAGAACAGCTCCTCGACGTACCGGACGATGGAGAGATTGCCGGAGGGTGAGGCATCGACCTTCGCGGAGAGGCTGTTGAAGAGCTTGACCTGGTCGGCCGCATACCCGTCGACGAGAGCCTGCTTGGCGGCGTCGTCGAGGTCGGCGACGGTGTCCGTGGGCGGGGTGAAGTCGGCCTGGGGGTCGTCGGTGAGGTCGAGGTATGCGCCGATGTGGGTGTAGGCGCGGTAGTAGCCGCGGGAGTCGGCGGTGACCTTGTTGCTGAAGCCGCTGTCGTAAGTCCGCAGCGTGATCTCGGCCCGCCTCCGGCCCCGGGTGTGCTCCAGCGGCAGCATGATCGTGGCGTAGAAGAAGCGCCCGGGCAGCGGGCGGCTGGTGCCGGTGTTCAGGGCCTCGTAGTCGCCGGAGCGGCGGTAGCCGATCTGCTCACCGTTGATGTACGCGATCGTCTTGTACATCGAGGTGTCGCCGCCCCAGAACTTCACGGTGAGGTAGGTCTGGTGGACGGGGTCCACGGCGAGCGTGAAGCGGAGGTCGCCGCCCTTGATGCCGGGGGTGGGCAGCGGCTTGGCGACGCGGGCCCGGTCTCCGGCGTTGCCGTCGACGACCGCGGTGTCCGGCCCGTGGAAGCCGTGCACGGCCTCGGAGTCGGGGTCGCCGAAGTCGATGAGGTCGAGGCGTCTGGAGCCTTCCGTGTCGGACTGCCCGGACTCTGCGGGTGACGCCTCCGGGACGGCAGCGGCCGTCGTCGGGGACCAGCCGGTCAGCGCGAGGGTGCCGGTGCCGGCGGCGGCCGTGACCAGGACGGATCTTCTGGTGACGGGCATGCGGGAACCTCACAGTCGGTTGTTGGGGCAGCACACGTAGAAACCGTTCTCTACGGAAGCTAGGGGCGCATTCCAGGGACCAGCAAGACTTCGTACGAGGAAATACGAGGGAAATCGTGCGGCACCGACAACGGGCCGCGCCGCCCACGTCCTCGAACTGGCTTTGTTTAAGAAAGCGGTATCTGTCGCCGTTAGACTTGCCCGATCTCGATTCCTCGGGGAAGGGCCGACCGCATGACCGAGACCGCGACCGTGACCAACTGGGCCGGCAACATCACGTACACCGCCAAGGAGCTGCACCGCCCGCGCACGCTGGACGCGTTGCGCTCGCTCGTCGCGGACAGTGCGCGGGTGCGGGTGCTGGGCAGCGGGCACTCCTTCAACGCGATCGCCGACCCCGGCGCCGACGGCGCGCTGGTGTCCCTGACCGCGCTCCCGTCCGAGATCGACGTCGACACGACGGCCCGTACGGTACGGGTCTCCGGTGGCGTCCGGTACGCCGAACTGGCCCGCCGGGTGCACGACCACGGTCTCGCCCTGCCCAACATGGCGTCCCTGCCGCACATCTCGGTGGCCGGCTCGGTGGCCACCGGCACCCATGGCTCGGGGGTCGGCAACGCACCGCTGGCGGCTGCCGTACGGGAGGTGGAGCTGGTCACCGGCGACGGTACGACGGTGACCATCGGCCGGGGTGAGGAGCGGTTCGGCGGTGCGGTCACCGCGCTCGGCGCGCTCGGCGTCGTCACCGCGCTCACCCTCGACCTGGAGCCGACGTTCGAGGTCGAGCAGCATCTGTTCACCGAACTGCCGCTGGCCGGGCTGGACTTCGAGACGGTGATGGCGGTGGCGTACAGCGTGAGCCTGTTCACCGACTGGCGGGAGCCGGGGTTCCGGCAGGTGTGGGTCAAGCGGCGCACGGACCAGCCGCTGCCCGGCTTCCCCTGGGCGGCGCCCGCGACCGAGGCGCTGCACCCGGTGCCGGGGATGCCCGCCGTCAACTGCACCGGGCAGTTCGGCGTGCCCGGGCCGTGGCACGAGCGACTGCCGCACTTCAGGGCGGAGTTCACGCCGAGCAGCGGCGCCGAGTTGCAGTCGGAGTACCTGATGCCGCGCGCGTACGCCGTCGACGCGCTGCACGCGCTCGACGCGATCCGTACGGTCATGGCGCCGGTGCTGCAGACCTGCGAGGTGCGGACGGTCGCTGCCGACGATCAGTGGCTGAGCCCGGCGTACGGACGGGACACCGTGGCCGTGCACTTCACCTGGGTCGAGGACATGGCGGCCGTGCTGCCGGTGGTGCGGCGGGTGGAGGAGGCGCTGCAGGCCTTCGAGGCCCGGCCGCACTGGGGGAAGG
>NZ_JBQQCE010000408.1:0-8854 GCF_052245645.1 Streptomyces sp. KR55
GGACGGCCGAGGGGCTGATCCGCAAGGTCGGCAGAGGCACGTACATGCTCGAACAAGGCTGGACCTCCCCCGATTTGACGGATCGCGTCACACGCTAACTACGCGGCATTGCTCCTACCCGCCTGAGCTGCGCAAGCGCGCGGTGCGCATGGTCGCGGATCTGGCGGGCGAGTTCGGGGCAGAGCTGGTGCGGGCCATCCGGGCGGGCCTGGCCCAGGGCGCCAGCCCCATGTACGGTCTCCGAGGTCCGTCCAAGCTGACCTGGTACGACTTCGCGACCGAGTACGCGCGGGCACACTGGCTCGGCCATGCGGCGAAGAGCAGGGACGAGGTCAGCGATGCGCTGACAGCGATCACCCTGGCGATGTGCTGACAGCGATCACCCTGGCGATGTGCTGGGACATGCCGGGCCGACCGAAAGAGCAGCTGCTGCGCCGTGCCCTGCGGCACTGGGCCTTTGTCGTACCTGGGCCGGGGGAGCGGGAGATGCCGGCGGAAGACCGGCTGGTGCTGCAGTGGGTGGCGAAGGCGTCCCGGCCGCTGGTCGACCTGCACGATCCGGTCCTGGCGCGCGATGTGCTGGAGTCGCTGCGCCGCAAGCTCGACGGCGGCGAGGCGGCGGTGGAGACGATGCGCCGCAAGCGCAAGGTGCTGGTGCACGCGCTCCACTACGCCGTAGAGAGGGGCGAGCTGGGCAGTCATCCGCTGGAGAAGATCCGGTGGCGGGTGCCCAAGCCGGCCACCGCGGTGGACCCGCGAGTGGTGGCCAACCCGTACCAGGCACGGGATCTGCTGAGCGCCGTCTCCTACGTGGGCGGCTACCGCAGGGCCCGTGGCCGTCGGCTGGTCGGGTTCTTCGCCGGCATGTACTACGCAGGGCTGCGTCCGGAGGAGGCGGTCGCGGCAGCGCTGCCGGACTGCCGCCTGCCCCGGACCGATTGGGGGCGGCTGATCGTGCACCGCACCCTGCCGCAGGCGGGCAAACGGTGGACCGACACCGGCGAGTACCACGACGAGCGCGGCCTGAAGAACCGTCCACCAGGGGAAACGCGGGTGGTGCCGCTGCCGCCGCATCTGGTGGCGCTGTGGCGCGAGCACGTCGCCACCTTCGGCACGGCCGACGACGGCTGGCTGTTCTTCAGCGAACGCGGCGGCGTCATCAGCTACACCACTTTCCACCGGGTCTGGCACGAAACCCGAGAGCTTGCCCTGCCACCCGCCCTCACCAACACCCCGCTCGCGAAGCACCCGTACGACCTGCGGCACTCGGCGCTGTCCACCTGGCTGTGCGCGGGCGCGGACCCGGCCGAGGTCGCCCAGCGGGCGGGAAACAGCGTCGAGGTCCTGCTGAGCCGGTATGCCAAGTGCCTGTATGACCGGCAGTCCATCAACAACCAGCGCATCGAAGGGCTCCTGAGCGCCTACGACCGGCCACCCGAGCCCGATGAACCGGACGGGGAGTAGCTCTCCTGCACGAGCCGTGCGGGACGTCGGAGTGCCGTCGGTCAGACGGATTCCGCTGGTCGGGCGACGGTTCGCCTTGAGGATCCATGGTCCTTGCTCGGCTGGTGTGGGAAGCCGGCTGCTGATGCGCGAGGCATGCCGTCAGATCTTGGTGACGGTGGGAACGAGACGTGACCGTCATGGGGACGGGGACGGGGGCGGAACCCTTGGTGGCCCCGGCGTCGGGCTGGGGCCACCGAGGCCCTTGTCCTGACGTGCGGCTTACGGGATGTTCAGGCGCGCGATCTGCGGGTCGTGGTCGGTGGGCCGGACGGCGAACTCGCTGTTGGTGTGCACGGCGTCGAAGGCGTAGCCGGCGGTGACCAGGGCCGGGGAGATGAGCAGGTGGTCGAGGACCTGGGAGTTGCCTTCGTAGATGTAGCTGTAGCGGTCGCCGTCGGCCAGGGTGGCGGGCAGGTCCGTGAGACCCGCGGCGGTGAGCTTGCCGACGGCGGTGGAGAACTCGAAGTCGTTGAGGTCTCCGGCGACGATGATGCGGGCGTTCGGGTCGATGGTGGTGATCTTCTTGTAGAAGTCGGCGACGATCTGGGCCTGGGTGTTGCGGGTGGTTTCGCTGGGGCGCGTCGGGGGCTGGTAGCGGCCGAACAGGGGGTCGTCGCCGCCCTTGGAGTTGAAGTGGTTGGCGATCACGAACACCGGCTTGGAGTTGAAGTAGAACTTGCCGACCAGCGGCTTACGGCTGTCGTTGAACGCGGAGTTGCCCGGCTCGATGCGTCCGGGGTTGAGGCTCAACGCCACCCGGTCGCCGGAGACGCCGCTGTCGGAGACCTGGACGGCGGTGGTCGCGTCGCCGTGGGTGCCGGGTACGAAGGTCACCCGGTCGGTGCGGAAGAGGAAGCCGACCCGGATGTTGCCGTTCGGTTCGCCGCCGTCGGCGCCGTTGACCGGGTCGATCTGCCGGTAGTCGTAGGCGGGGCCGCCGGCGGCGCTGATCGCGTTGATCAGCTTGGCCCAGGTCTGGGTGGCGTCCGGGGTGCCGCCCTCGGGGCCGTTGTTGTCCTGGATTTCCTGCAGGGCGACGATGCCGGGTGCGGCGAGGTTGGTGACGATCTGTGCGGCCAGGGCGTCGAACTTGCTCTGCGGGTCCTTGGCGTCCAGGTTCTCCACGTTCAAGGTGGTCACGGCGAGTTGGCCGGAGGTGGGCGCGCTGGTGGTCTCCTTGCTCAGGCCGCCGTCCACGCGGGACAGCGCCTGGGTGAGCTGGAGCTTGAAGTTGCCGAAGCTGTAGTCGAGTACGCCGACCGCGGCGGTGGTGAAGTGGTCTCCGGTGTTGACGGCCGGGGTGGAGCCCGCGAGGGCCCAGTCGTCGAGCAGGATGCGCTCCGGGTTGGGGTCGTTCTGGCGCAGCACGATACCGCCGCGGGTGGTGCGTACGGCGGCGTTGGCCCCGTCGTCGCCCAGCACGGGTATTTCGCCGTACTGGTTGGTGGGTCCTGTGGCGACGGGGTTGTTGATCTGGACGAGCATGCCTTCCAGGGACTCGTAGAAGTCGATGCCGTCGGTGGCCGGGTCGAAGGTGCCGGAGCTCTCCACGTCACCGGTGGCGTCGTCGTCGATCACCGCCCCGGGCGGGATCCGGCCGCCGGTGCCGATCACCGTGGCGGCCGGCACCGTCCTGGTGCCCAGCTTGGTGATCGAGGGCGAGGTGAGCTCGGTGATGGTCAGGTTGGCCGTCGACGATCCGCCGGGACGGTACTCGCTGACCTTGCCGTTGACCGCGATCTCGTCACCCGCCTTCACCGTGGGGGTTCTCGATGTGTAGACGAACAGGGCCTCGGAGGTCGCGTCGTTGGTGTCCGGGCAGGGGTCCTGGTACCAGAAACCGTTGGAACCGACTGCGGTGACCACACCGCGGACGTTGCTGACATTCGCGCCGTTGAGCGGGGAGATGTGCTTGGCACCCTGGATGTCACGGATCCGGGTCGAGGTGTAGCCGCAGGTGTCCGCCGACGCTGTGGCGGGGGCGAGGACGACGAAGGACCCCGAAACGGCCGCGAGCAGAGCACCGGTCAGGAGACCTCGTCCCGAGCGGGATCTGGAGAGAACGAGGGCAGGCTTCACTGAGGACTCCAGGAGGAGGGATGGGGAAACCGTGTGGGGAAGGCGCCGGCTGCGGAAGCCGCGCGAAGCAGTGCGTGGGTTGGGGCGGCGCGGGCCGCGCCGCCCCAACCGTCACAAGTCCTCGATCACATACGGAACGGGCCGGTGATCTCGTAGGTGATGCCTCCGGAGGAACTGCCGGAGGTGCCGCGCTGGCTGGAGAAGTACAGCCGCCCCCCGTCGGGGGAGAAGGCCGGTCCGGCGATCTCCGAGCTGTCCTGGCCCTCGATCCGCAGGAAGGGGGCGACGATGTCGTCCGGGGTGATGATGCAGATCTCCATGTTGCCGCCGTCCTCGGCGACGTACAGGTCGCCGTAGGTGGAGCCGGTGACGTTGTCGACGCCGGTCAGCGGGGCGGTGCGGCCTGTGACCAGGTTGTCGTCGTAGGCCAGCTCGTAGGTGCTGTTGAGCAGGTTGACCTGCCAGACGCGGTTGTCGCCCTTGGTGGTGAACCAGACGGTGTCGCCGGCGTAGTGGCAGCCCTCGCCGCCGGCGAAGACCTTCGCGCCGGAGACCTGCTTGCGGGTGGTGGGCTGGCCGTCCGGGTCGGGCACGGTCGACCAGGTGAAAGAGCCGGAGGCGGCGCTGCCCGCGACCAGCACCTGCAGCGTGCCGGAGGACAGGTCGCCCCAGGTGGTGGGGATGAACCGGTAGAAGCAGCCGTCGGACTCGTCCTCGGTCATGTAGATGACCTTGCGGACCGGGTCGGCTGCGGCGGCCTCGTGCTTGAAGCGGCCCATGGCGGGCCGGCGGACCGCGGCGTTCACACCCCACGGGTCGGTCTCGTAGACGTAGCCGCGGGAGACCTCCTCGCAGGACAGCCAGGTGTTCCACGGGGTGGCGCCGCCGGCGCAGTTGCGGTTGGTGCCGGACAGGATGCTGTAGGCGCCGATGACGGAGCCCGTGGAGTTGAACTTGACGGCGCTCGCGCCGCCGGCGCCGCTGCTCAGTTCGGCGTTGGAGACGTAGATCCAGCCGTGCCGTCGGCGAAGCATGCGCCGCCGTCGGGGGCGCTGTGCCAGGTGTAAGAGGTGCCGGGGACGGTCTGGCTGGAGCGGGCGATAACTCTGCTGGTAAAGCCGGACGGCAGCATGATGCCGTTGGCGTCGGCGGCCAGCAGGCCACCGTAGGGGCTGGTGCCGTTCTGGGCCGGGGCCGCGTAGGCGGCGCCGTGCATGAGGGTGCCGCCGAAGACGGCGGCCGAGGTGCCGAGCACGGCACCACGCAGGAAGTTGCGACGTTCCACAGGTACTCCTTCGTCAACGAAGGGCGAACGATGACTTGTTGAGCGCCGCCGACTGGTCACCGGGACCCTAGGGCCGCTGGCAGGGGGCGGTAAGGATCCCTGGGGCGAACTCTTTTCGGCCGACCGGTGGGTAGATTTGGTGCAGAAAGGTTCAGTCCGCCGTCAAATGAACGATCAGGGAATCCTTGCGGACCAAGTGATGGAGGTTCCTTGCTGGGAAGGAGGACCAAGAACCTTGGGCCGGTGATCGTTGGTGTTTTCCCGCTCACCGATGCCATGGGGTCGTCGTGAGGCTGGCATCAGAGCCAGTCGCCTGGGGCGCGGTGTCAGTCGGCTCGGCGGTCGCTTGCTGCGCGGGCCGCGCGGAGTAGGGCATCGCTGGCCAAAGGGTGACCAGGGCCGCGGTCGGCAGCGGCACGAAACCCGCGACCTCGCCCTGCCGCCCGCCCTCGTCGGCACCCCCGCTCGCGAAGCGCCCGTACGCCCTGCGGCACTCGACGCTGTCCACCTGGCTGTGCGCGCGAAGTGTCTCTACGATCGGCAGTCCAGTAACAACCACCGCATCGAAGGGCTCCTGAGCGCCTACGAACAGCCGCCCGAGTTGGACGAGTAGCGCCGAGGCCGAGACATGACGACTCCCGGGTGCTTTCTTCTGGCGGTCCCGGGAGCTCATGGCTGCGCCAGCGCGATCGGCCGTACGTCTGTGTGCTGCTGGCGGTCAGCGCTATGGGGCGCTGCCCATCTCGGCGGTGAAGCCCACGGGGTCGCTGTCGAATCCTCGGACCATCTCGTGAAACTCCCACGCTCCGGAGGTATCCCGGGTGAACTCTGCCACGGTCGCCGCGGTGGATCCGGAGACCTGCGCGAAGTCATCCTTCAGCAGCTCCTTGTATCCCTCGACAATCAGCACTCCGGCATTCGATATGTCACCGAAGGTCTTGAGACAGCTGTTCTGGTGGATCGCCACGCCCACGACCACCCGTGCGAAGGAGGACGCGAGGCGATCGAGCTCCAGAGTCATCGCTTCGACATAGCCGAAGCCCTGACCGGTCTGGCTGTGCCGGCTCATGTTGATGGTGCCGTCCGGTGAGCGGCTGTCGAAGTGGACGACGTACACCGGCCGCCCGTAGGGGGCGTCCGCCGAGTAGGTGGCGGCGATGATGTCGAGATGATGAGGCGGCTGATTCCAGTGACTCGGGTCCCACTTGAGCCGTACCTCGGCCTTCTCCACTCCCTGGCTGCCGCTGCTCACTGGATTGCTGCCTCTCCCATACCAAGCCACCACGGGATCGGTCCCCCGCATGGTCAAGTATGGCTCTCGGCCATCCTGTTGAAGCCTTGTGCGGTCGGCTCCTTCGGCGGCCGGCGCGTTCGCGCGTGTGCCCGGCATCGTGCTGCCATGCTCTCTATGTCAGCCACACAGCGCTCGTTGACGCTGTGCCACGCTCCTGGTTCGAGGGCGTCGTCGTCGCTGTGCTCGCAGGGCTGGGGAGGAGAGCCGGGCCCGGGGTTCCCACCCGACCTCCAGTGCCGGCCGGGCGAGCTCCAGGAACTTCAGGTGCTCCTGGCGGAAGTCCCGATAGCGGCGTCGTACCGGCTGCGCTCTTCCTCACTGCCCGTCACCAGTTGTCCGAGCAGGCTGCTCGTGGTGATCGCCGCGCGGCGCAGGGTGCGCACGGCTTCAGCGACCAGCGTCGGCCCTTCCAGCATGACCTCCCGGCTGGCTCTGGTCACCTCGTTGAGCGCCGCTCGGGCGGCGGTCTGCATCTGCGCGACGAGGGCGGCTCGCAGCTGGGCCTCCGCGGTGGCGTCGACCTCCTCCACGCGCCACAACACCTCGGACAGTCCGTGCACCGCCGCACTCATCTCCCGGTACGCGTCGCACCGCCGGGTGCGTGCTTCTGCTGCCTGGGCCGCGTGCGCGGTGACCTCGGCATGCACCCGCGCGGATCTGGTGGCACCTCGGCCGGTGACCCAACTCGCGACCCCCGCCGTCCCGCCGGTGATGAGACCGATCCACCGACTGTTGTCGACCACAGCGGAATTGTGATAGCCGAGCGCACATCTGCAGGGAGTCGCCTACGCGCGGCCCGAAGCGGCCGCGCGGCGAGATGCTCCCCCGTCGTCCGCCGATGAGGAGCCCGCTGCAGATTCTGCCGTTGCCCTCTCTCCGGACTTCTGCTCCCGCAACCGGCGGACGCGCGTGACGAGGCCGGTGCTGGCGCCCCTGCTCCGGTGGCCGTGGACGCGCGGGTCGTCCGTGACATCGTAGCGCTTCACGTATGCCCCGAGGAACGCC
Organism: Streptomyces sp. KR55; assembly: GCF_052245645.1. Lineage (NCBI taxonomy): Bacteria > Bacillati > Actinomycetota > Actinomycetes > Kitasatosporales > Streptomycetaceae > Streptomyces > Streptomyces sp. KR55. The sequence goes on from NZ_JBQQCE010000408.1 coordinate 7,170, forward strand.
TGGAGTGTGGCGACCGCCGGGATGGCGATCAGGGCGCCAACGGCGCCGAGGAGGGCGGTGCCGGCGATGACCGATCCGAAGGCGACCGCGGGGTGGATGTCGACGGTCTTCGAGGTCAGTTTGGGCTGCAGCACATAGTTCTCGAACTGCTGGTAGACCACGACGAAGATCAGTACCCACAGCGCGTACCAGGGATCGACCGTGAAGGCGATCAGCATGGCCAGCGCGCCCGCGAGATAGGTGCCGATGGTGGGGATGAACTGCGAGACCAGCCCCACCCAGACGGCGAGGACGGGCGCATAGGGAACGCCCAATGCTTGCAGCAGGATGTAGTGCGCGATGCCGGAGATGAGTGCCATCAGGCCGCGCGAGTACAGGTAGCCGCCGGTCTTGTTGACGGCGATCTCCCAGGCCCGCAGCACCTCGGCCTGCCGGGCGGGCGGCAGTACGGAGCAGAGCGCGCGGCGCAGTCTGGGTCCGTCGGCGGCGAAGTAGAACGCGAACAGGGTGATCGTCAGCAGCTGGAAGAGCCCCCCGAGGACCTGCGTGGACACGTCCAGAACGCCGGTGGCGCTGTTCTGCACGTAGTTGCGCAGCCAGTCGGAACGGAGCAGGCCCTCCTGGACGTCCACCCGCTTCAGGCCGGTGTCGAAGTGCGCGTTGATCCAGTTGATGACGGAGTCGAGATAAGCCGGGAACTCCTCGACGATCTTGATGATCTGCTCGGCGAGCATGGAGCCGAGCAGTGTGACGAAGCCGGCGGTCACGATCAGGAGGCTGAGGAAGACCAGGAAGGCGGCCAGTCCCCTGCGCATGCCGTGGGAGGCCAGCCGACTCACTGCGGGCTCGATCGCGAGGGCGAGGAAGAACGCGATGAGAATGTTGATCAGCAGGCCGAGGAGCTGGTGGAAGGCCCAACTGCCCAGTTGGAACACGGCGATGAGGGCGAGCGCCAGCATCAGGGCGCGCGGCAGCCAGCGCGGCATACGGGCACCCGACCCGGTGGCCCGCCCGGGCGGGGGCTGCGGGCTCGGCGCCGTGTCGAAGGCAGACGCGTGCGGGGTGGGCTGACTGGTCTCGTCTGTGCGTGCCACCGTGCAAGTCTCGCCCACGCCGTCCTGAGGCCGGACGCCGCCCGGTTCTTCCTGGATTGGCTGGCCGTTGCCCTGGCGTTCAGCCCAGGCGGTACGGTCGGCCTGCTCCGCGGCTCCCTACGCTCGAGGCGTTCTACAGCACTGTGAAGTCGCCGATGCCGTTGTCGTCCAGCCGGATGTTCCCGGGCTGGTTGTCCCGGTGCGTGCCGTCTGCCCGCCGACCTTGCGGCAGCGGAGGTGTGGGTCTCCCAGCACACCGTTCGATCGCACCAGCGGTGCAGCAGCGTGCGGTCGTGGCCGATGGTCAGCAGGTCCGTGGTGAGCCCCACGCGTGATGGCCAGCACGGCTGCGGGCCACCGGTCGACGTGAAGAAATATCCGAACGGGGCGGAGCAGAGGATACCCCGGCAGAGGGCGTGGAGATGCACGTACACCGAGTGCTCGGCTGACAGACCCTCTAGGGCCAATTCCGTTGCGTTAACTTGCGGGCGTAGTCTGCTGGGACCGTCTCGGGGGTGGTGTCGGTGGCCGAGGGTGTGCCGGAGTTATCGGGTCTTGGGCTGTTGACCTGGGTGTATCCGCCGGGTCTGG
>NZ_JBQQCE010000409.1:0-8809 GCF_052245645.1 Streptomyces sp. KR55
GCCTGGTCAGCGACGACGGCACCGTGCTGCTCGTGAAGGACTTCATCTGGGACACCGGCACGGAACTGCACGCCACCTACACGGTCGACGCCTCGGCACTCCCCGCCAACGGCACCTGGAAACTCCGTGTCACGGACAACACCCCCGGCATCTTCACCGTCGACCCCGGCTACCTCGACAGCTGGAGCCTCACCTTCTGATCCCGCTGCTCCAAGCCCGCACCCACCCGACCGCAGGCACCGCACTGTGGGGCATGGGCGGTCCTGCGGCGGCGTCGCCCGCCTGCACACTGGGCGCGGTGTTCTTCAGCACCTCGTCGACGAAGTGGCCAACTGGCTGGAGCGCCACTTGGAGCTCGACACACGATCCCCTACACGACAGTGCTCATGCTATTGACGTGGCAAATATCGGCCGCCCCACCTTGCTCCTGGTCGTCTCGCTGCCGCTCGTACTGACCACCGTACGCGGCAAACAGCGCCGATGTGTGGAAGTCCCGCGCGTACGCGCCGAGTACGCAGGGGAGAAGGAGGGTGTCCTGCTTGGCCGCGTCGATCGCCGCCCCGCCCGGCCGATGGTGACCTCGCCCCAGTCAGGGGCCAGCCCTTGCCGAAGTCGACCGCCGAGCTCGACCGTGTCCCCGGCCTGAGTCGGATTGAGCACGGTGATGCGCATCCCGTGGGGGTATGCCGCCGGCCCGGCGGGGGAGAAATGCGCTCTCGTACAACAGCCCAAGCACCGTCGGCAGCATGCCCCTGGGGGCATGGCTGGCTTGTGGCCGCCCGGATCCCCGTCGTCCTTCGTTCACTGACGCATGGGCGAACACTTCCTGTTCTTTTACGAGTTGAGGAGACTCTTGACCATCAACATGCCCGGCAACAGGCCGCTCCTGCCAGCTCTCGGAGCAGCTCTGCTGGTCCTCGCGGCAACCCAGCCGGTGTCCGCTGCTGCTGGGACTCCGTCCGCCCAGGCCGCCAGCAACACCGCAGCCTCAACACCCTCCGGTGTCCCGGCGCCGGTGTCCGTCACCCTGGTGACCGGCGACAAGGTCACCGTCACTCCGGCCGTGAAGAAGGCCGGGAAGAACCCGGCCACCATCACTGTCCAGGCCCCGGACGGAGATACCGCCGAAGCCAGAATCACCAACGTCGGCGACGACACTTACGTCTATCCCGCCTCGGCCGTCAGATATCTGGCGGCCGGTGTGCTGGACAGACGGCTCTTCAACATCACCCGGCTCATCAACGATGGATACGACGACGCGCACACGGGGCACGTGCCGCTCATCGTCACCTACGAGAAGGGCCTGGGCAGCACCGGGAAAGGCGCCTTGAAGCAGGCCCGGTCGCTGCCCGACGAAGCGACGGACATCCGCCCGCTCACCAGCATCAACGGGGCCGCGCTCGCCGAGAACCACAAGGAGGCGGCAGCCTTCTGGGATTCCCTCACCGGCACAGGCCCGAACGGGTCGGAGCAGCGCTCCGCCTCTGCCACGGCGAGTTCCTCCGACGCCGTCACCTCGTTCACCGGCGGCGTCGCCAAGGTGTGGCTGGACGGAAAGGTCAGCGGCCAACTCGCCGAGTCCACGGCGCAGATCGGTGCCCCGGAGGTGTGGGCCGACGGAAACACCGGCAAGGGTGTCGACGTCGCGGTCCTGGACACCGGGTACGATCTCAGCCACCCCGACCTCGCCGGAGTGGTCGCCTCGTCGGAGAGCTTCGTCCCGGGCGAGGGGGTCGACGACCAGCACGGGCACGGCACGCATGTCGCCTCCACGATCGCCGGCAGCGGCGCCGCCTCGGAGGGCAGGGAGAAAGGCGTCGCCCCCGGCGCATCCCTGCACGTGGGCAAGGTGCTGAGCAACGGTGGCAGCGGTCAGGACTCCTGGATCCTGGCCGGGATGGAATGGGCTGCCCGCGACGTCAAGGCACGGGTGGTCAGCATGAGCCTGGGGTCGGCAGACCCCAGTGACGGCACCGACCTGCTCAGCCAGTCGGTGAACCAGTTGAGTGCAGAGACCGGCACGCTGTTCACCATCGCCGCGGGCAACTCGGGCCCCGAAGACCACACTGTCAGGGCCCCCGGCACCGCGAGTGCCGCACTGACCGTCGGCGCCGTCGACTCCCAGGACACCATCGCCGGCTTCTCCAGCCGGGGCCCGCGCCTCGGCGACGACGGCCTCAAGCCCGAGATCACCGCGCCCGGGGTGGACGTCCTGGCAGCCCGCTCCCATTACTACGGGGGCGGCGAGGGCTACTACATGACGCTGAGCGGCACCTCCATGGCCACGCCGCACGTTGCCGGGGCCGCCACGCTGCTGGCCGCCGAGCATCCGGACTGGACCGGCGCCCAGCTCAAGGACGCCCTGGTGAGCACCGCCGCGCCGACCGACTCGATCAGCGCGGACGACGGAGGCAACGGCAGAGTGGACGCCGCGGCCGCCACCGGGTCCACCCTCTTCGCCACCGGCACGGCCGACGCGGGAATGCACTCCCTGGGCGGAGAGCCCGGCGAAACCGTCGAGAAGCCGGTGCAGTGGACCAACACCGGCGATGAACCGGTCACCGTCGACCTGGCCGTCGACGCTCCTGGCTCCCCGGCCGGTCTGTTCACCCTCTCCACCACGCAGTTGACGGTCCCCGCCCACGGCAGCGCCTCCGCGACCATGACCACCCACCTCGACGAGGCCCCGGCCGCCCACCGCTACACCGGCCGGATCACCGCTTCGGTCTCCGGCACGGTGGCGACCCGTACGCTCATCGGCGTCAGTACCCAGCAGAAGCCCTACCACCTGCGTATCAAGCTCCAGGACCGGGCCGGCCACCCGGTGGAGGGTCTGGTGGAGTTCCTGCGCAAGGGCGCCGGGGCGAACGCCTACTCCATCGCCTACAGCTCCGGCGGCGAGGTGGACACGATCGTCCCGCCGGGCACCTACGCGGCTTGGTCCTACGCGGAGGTGGAGGGCGTCCACGGCAAGTCCTCGCTCGGCTTGGCGCTGCTCACCCAGCCCCAGATCGAGGTCACCGACGACATCGATGTCGTCCTCGGCGGATCCGCCCTCCACGAGACCGCCGCCCCGACGCCCAGGCCCAGCACCACCGACCTCCAAGGGCGGGCCGACTACTACCGTTCCTTCGGCGGCGACGAGACCGTGGGCAGCTCGCTCAACGTCCGCGCGGTCTACGACAGCATCTGGGCCCAGCAGACCGCCAAGGTCTCGAAGGGCTCGATGATCTACACCGCGCGCTGGCGCAAGCAGCAGCCGCTGCTCAGCCTGGCCTCCGGCGGCCAGTCCTTCGACGACCTGTGGCTGCAGCCCGGCTCCGCCAAGCTGCCCGAAGGCAGCAGCACCCTGCCGACCCTCTTCGCCGGTTACGGCACGAAGGCCGACTACGCCTCGCTGGACGCCGCGGGCAAGGCCGTCGTCGTCCGCTACAACGGCGACGACGAGCAGATAGCCGCGGCCAAGGACGCGGGTGTGAAGCTGCTCCTGCTGGTCAACGACGGCTACGGCCGGCTGCGCGAGGCCATCGGCCGTACCTCCCTGACGGTCGCCGGACTGTCCAGGACGGAGGGCGAGAAGCTGATCGCGCGCATCCAGGGCAGCGAAGGCGGCAGCGTCGCACTGAAGGCGGTCTCCCATCCCGTCACGACGTACCTCTACGACCTGGTCCACAGCTGGTGCGACCGGATCCCGGCCGACCAGACCTACGCGCCGAAGGCCGGACAACTCGCACGGGTCGAGGTCGACTTCCGTAACGACCCGACGCACGAGGTCCAGGAGTACCGCTACGACGTCCAGTCCTACCTGCCGTATCGGTACGGCGTGACCGCGGTCTCCAACACCGGTACGCATCGCACCGACTACGTCACCTCGGACACGTCCTTCCAGTGGATGGAGGAGGTCTACGAAGTCAGCAAGGTGCCCGAGACATCGCAGAACTCGGACCGGCTCATGTACCCGGCAGGCAGGACCACCGAGGTCATGTGGTTCGGCCCGATCCAGCGGCCCCGGGTCAACGGGAGCATCGAGCTGCCCCACCGGACCGGTGACAAGCTCGTCGCGTACGTACCCGGCTGGGGCGACTCCGGCGAGAACCACGTCGGCACCTTCGGCTACGGCCCCAACTCCCAGACGACCGAGCTGTACCGGGGCGGTGATCTCCTCGCCACGACCGGAGGCGGCTGGATCGAGGCGGACCTCCGGCCCGCCAAGGCCGCCTACCGTCTGGTGACCAGCACCGCCCGGACCGGCACCTATCCCTACTCCACCAGGACCCGCACCGAATGGACCTTCACCTCGGCCGCCGCGGGAAGCAGCGACGAGGTGCGGCAACTGCCGCTCGTCCAGCTCGACTACCGGATTCCCACCGCCGCCGACGGAAGTGCCCGGCGTGACGCCAAGCTCCTCGTCACCCCGTCACATCTCCCCGGTGGTCCGGGGGCCGCTCTCCGTACGAACAGCGTGGAGCTCTCCTACGACGACGGCGCGACCTGGAAGCGTGCGGTGCTGAGCAGCTCCGCCGAGGGTGCGCTCGTCAAGCTCCACGCGCCTACCACCGCCCGCTTCCTCACGCTGCGTGTCCGAGCGAGCGACGACCGAGGCAACACCGTGACCCAGATCATCACCCGCGCGGTAGGGATCGCCTGATCCCTGCCACCCATCGAAGCACCTGGCCGCGGGCCCGCGGCACCGCCCGGTACCGGCAGACGGGTCACTTCGGCACAGCCGGGCGGAGGCCCCGTCATCTGCGCGAGATGGGGCCGATGTCCCCTCAGGCCCCTCCTCACGCAGCCTGTTCTCATGCCCTGCTCATGCCGTTCGTGCACGTCCGCTCGGCCCGGCGCGCAGGCGCCCCGCTCGGTGAGGGGGGACGAGCGCTCGGCGGCACTCTCGACCAGTTCCAGGTCTGCCTTGGTATGGGCGCTGGCTGCATCGATGAGCAGGGAGACCAGGGGGTCGTTCACGCGGGAGCGCCGCAGCCGCGTCAGGCCGGCGGGGCCAGTGGGACTGGCGCTGGGCCGTGACGAAGGAGGTCAGAGCATCCGAACCGAGTGCGGAGGTACCGAACAGCTTCAGAAACAGCTCGTCGCGGAGCCCGCGCGTGCGCACCCATGTGCTGAGCGCTGACTGTGGTCTGCATCCTCCTGACGCCATGGACGCCCCTGACCATAGCCAAAGCATGGTCCTTTTGACCTGGGCTCAGTCGAAGCGCAGATCGGAGAGCTGCTTGTCGGTATTGTCGTCTTTGGGCATTGGGTTGGTTGCCCTGGCGGCCAGGAGCGAGGCCATCTCCGCGCCTGCCCGCCGTATGCGTGCGGGCAGGCCCTCCGTGTGCGCGTCGCTGCCGGATCCCCAGTCCTCGGACGCGGCGTAGACCGCGGTGGGGACGGCGACGGTGCGCAGGTAGGTGAAGAGCGGGCGCAGGGCGTGTTCCAGGACGAGCGAGTGCCGGGCTGTGCCGCCGGTCGCCGCGATTAGGACCGGCTTTCCGGTGAGGGTGTCCGGATCGATCAGGTCGAAGAAGGACTTGAACAGTCCGCTGTACGACGCGGAGAACACCGGCGTCACGGCGATCAGGCCGTCGGCGCCCGTGACGGTGTCGATCGTGGTGGCCAGCTGCGGCGGCGGAAAACCGGTCACGAGGTTGTTGGCAATGGCGACGGCCAGGGCACGCAACTCGACGACGTCGACTTCCACCTTGTGGTCCTGATCCGCGAGCCTTTCGCGGACCTCGTCAGTGAGCCGGTCGGCGAGGAGCCGTGTGGAGGACGGGACGCTCAGCCCGGCCGATACTGCGACGAGTTTCATGCGGCGGACACCTCTTCGGATTCCGTGGCGGCGAGCAGGGAGTGGTGGGTCGGCGCGTCCGGCACCCCGGCCGGCCGCTCCTTGGCGAACTCCTCGCGCAGCACCGGCACGACCTCCTCGCCGAGGATGTCGAGCTGTTCGAGGACGGTCTTGAGCGGCAGACCCGCGTGGTCCATCAGGAACAGCTGGCGCTGGTAGTCGCCGGCGTACTCGCGGAAGGACAGCGTCCGCTCGATGACCTGCTGTGGGGAACCGACGGTCAGCGGGGTCTGCTCGGTGAAGTCCTCGAGCGAGGGCCCGTGCCCGTACACCGGCGCGTTGTCGAAGTACGGCCGGAACTCGCGCACCGCATCCTGCGAGTTCTTACGCATGAACACCTGGCCGCCGAGCCCGACGATCGCCTGCTCAGGGGTGCCGTGCCCGTAGTGCGCGTACCGCTCCCGGTACAGCTCGACCATCCGCTTGGTGTGGTCGGGCGGCCAGAAGATGTTGTTGTGGAAGAACCCGTCGCCGTAGAACGCCGCCTGCTCGGCGATCTCCGGGGAGCGGATGGAGCCGTGCCAGACGAACGGCGGCACCCCGTCCAGCGGCCGGGGCGTGGACGTGAACCCCTGCAGCGGCGTGCGGAACTTGCCCTCCCAGTCGACGACATGCTCGCGCCACAGCCTTCGCAGTAGGCCGTAGTTCTCGATGGCGAGGTTGATGCCCTCCCGTATGTCCTGTCCGAACCACGGGTAGACGGGCCCGGTGTTGCCGCGCCCCATGATGAGATCGACGCGCCCGTCAGTCAGGTGCTGGAGCATCGCGTAGTCCTCAGCGATCTTCACCGGGTCGTTGGTGGTGATGAGGGTGGTGGCCGTGGAGAGGACCAGCCTCTCGGTCCGCGCGGCGATATAGCCGAGCATGGTGGTCGGCGACGAGGGCACGAACGGCGGGTTGTGGTGCTCACCGGTCGCGAAGACGTCCAGGCCGACCTCCTCGGCCTTCAGCGCGATGGCGATTATGGCCTTGATGCGCTCGCGCTCGGTCGGCGTACGGCCCGTGGTCGGATCCGGTGTGACGTCGCCGACGCTGAAGATCCCGAACTGCAAGGTTCCTCCATTCATCAGGTGATCGAGTGGTCCTCGAACGGTAGGAGTGCACCGCATGGCTGGGATGACTGTGCGTGCACGGGAAGGGGCCCCACAGCGTCCTCCTCCCGTGCCCTGGCCATGGGGCGTAGGCCTCGCCCTCGTCGCGCAGGGCGTCGCCTCGCCGGTGATGACCAGGGCCGGCGGCAGCCCGGTGAGCTGCTCGGTGGTGGCCCGCAGCGGCGAGGCGGTGATCTGGGCGCGCTCGGACTCGTCGGTCGTGTACTGGTCCCAGAACCACTGCATGCCGTCGCGGCGCAGGAAGTAGTCGGTGGTGAACTGGTGGTAGGAGCCGGTGTCGAAGTTGGCGTCAGTGACGGGGTAGAAGAGCACCTGCTGGACCAGCGGTACGTCGCTGCGCTCCTTGGCCATGAGCGTGAGCGCGGCGGTCATGTTGCCGCCGACGGAGTCTCCGGCGACCGCGATGCGGGTGGCGTCCAGGTTCTTGGACGCGCCTTGCTGGACGACCCACTGGGCGACGGCGTAGTTCTGCTCGATGGCGACCGGGTAGCGGACCTCGGGGGAGAGGTCGTACTCGGGGAAGACCACGGCGGCGTTGGCGCCCACGGCGAGTTCGCGTACCAGGCGGTCGTGGGTGTGGGCGTTGCCGAACACCCAGCCCGCGCCGTGGATGTAGAGGATCACCGGCAGTGTGCCCTCGGCGCCGGCGGGCTTGACGATGCGGGCCCCGACGCTGCCGGTCGGACCGCCGGAGACGGTGATCCACTCCTCGTCGGTCTCCGGCTTGTCGATGTCGCCGGACTGCACCTTGTCGACGGCCTTGCGGCCCTCGGCGGGCGGCAGGTCGAAGAGGTAGGGCCGGTCTCTCCGGCGAGGTGAGGCGGCTCCGGGGCAGATGCAGAGATCTGCAGAGTCGTCGATCACCACGCTAAACCGCGAAGGCGGCAGAAGTTTTCACCAGCGCACGAGCGCTGACCCCACAGCGCATGGAGAGGCAGGCAGTGCACTGTCGGAACGAATCCAGTGCACTGCCGGGACACACAGAGGATTCGGCTCGAAATAGCTTGGCGGCCAAGCAGTTGCGGGCTGCCGGGGTCCGGGCCTGTGCATCGCACAGCAAACCCATCCGGAATTGGGTTCGGTGCAGCGTGGGCGCAGTAATCGCGCATGCCCCGCTTCATTCCCGCCCGCCGCTGTCGCCGCAGTTGGAAGTCGATGCAGCTGGAATTCGACGCTGTTCACTCACAGGAGGTTGTCGAAAGGTGTCCACGATGCCGGTCGGTGGGTTGGTTCCTAGCGCCGCCGACAACGCCGCGGATCTCGTCGTCCGCAACGTGAAGATCCACACCGGAGATCCGGGCCGCCCAGGGGCCGAGGCGATCGCCATACGTGATGGTGTCATCACGGTTGTCGGTGACGACAAGGACGTGGCTGTCCATGTCGGCCCGGCCACGAAGGTGGTCGACGGCCTCGGCCGGCGGATGGTTCCCGGCCTCAACGACTCCCATCTGCATGTGATCCGGGGAGGGCTCAACTACGTGCTGGAGCTACGCTGGGACGGGGTTCCCACGTTGCGCCAGGGCCTGGCGATGCTGCGTGAGCAGGCGGCCCGCACTCCGAAGGGCCAGTGGGTGCGGGTGGTGGGGGGATGGTCGGCCGAGCAGTTCGCCGAGCGGCGGCTGCCTACTGTCGCCGAGCTGAACGCCGCGGCGCCGGACACCCCGGTGTTCGTCTTGCACCTGTACCAGTCGGCGGTCCTCAACCGGGCGGCGCTGAAGGCCGCCGGATACACCAAAGACAGCCCCGATCCCAAGGGCGGCCAGATCGTACGGGGCAGGGACGGTGAGCCCACGGGCATGCTGCTGGCCGCGCCCAGCGCCCTGATCCTCTATTCGACGCTGGCCAAGGC
>NZ_JBQQCE010000041.1:0-33865 GCF_052245645.1 Streptomyces sp. KR55
ATTCCGATACCCAGGAAGCTCAGCGAGGACTCGGTGAGCATCACGAATCAGAAGTCGAGGGTGGCGACGGTCAGCAGCGTCGGCAGGGCGATCGGCAGGATGTGCCGGTAGATGATGTGCCGGCCGGGTGTGCCGAAGGTGCGGGCCGCGTCGACGAACAGGCGGCTCCGCAGCTCGGCCGCCTCCGCCCGGGAGGTGCGCAGATACACCGGGATGCGGGCCACGGCGAGGATCAGCACGATGTTCAGCGCGGAGGGCGAGAAGACGTAGAGCACGACCACCGCGATGAGCAGGGAGGGGAAGCTGAGGATGACGTCGGCGACGCGCATCGCCAGGCTCTCCCGGCGTCCCCCGTGGTAGCCGGCCCACAGGCCGAGGGCCGATCCGATCACGAGCGAGCACAGCACCGCGGGGACGGCCACGGACAGGGTCGTCGCCGCCGCGTCGATCAGGCGCGCCAGGACGCTGCGCCCCAGGACATCGGTGCCGAGCAGCCCGTACACCCCGTCGCTCAGGGACGGCGGGCGCAGGGAGGCGTCCAGGTCCTGGCGCTGTGCGCGGTCGCCGATGAACAGCCGGCCGAAGAGGGCGACGAGGGCGACGAGGGCGAGGACGACGGCTCCGGCGGCCGCGACGCGGTCCCGGCCGAGCAACCGCCACCAGCTCTGCGGACGCTTTCGGGCGGGGGCGGCGTCGTTCACGGGAGCGGCGCCGTCGGCGGCGGAGGTCTCTGCTGTGGTCATGCTGCTTCCTTCGCTCACGCCGGCACCGCCTGACGCACTCGGGGGTCGGTCAGCGCGTGGCAGACGTCGACGAGGATGTTCAGCGCGAAGATGGTCACCGCGGTGAGCAGGACGGCCGCCTGGAGGACCGCGAAGTCGCGCTGCAGGATGGAGTCGATCATGAGTTTGCCGATGCCGGGCCAGCCGAAGATCGTCTCCACGATCACGGCGCCGTTGACCAGTCCCACCGTCAGGTCACCGGCCACGGTCAGCACGGGCGTCACCGCGTTGCGCAGGGCGTGACCGAAGATCACCCGACGGGGCGTGGCGCCCTTGCTCCGGGCGATCTTGACGTAGGGCGCGGAGAGCGCGGAGACCATGCTGCCGCGCACCACCTGGACCAGCACACCGAACGGGCGGATCAGCAGGGTCGCGATGGGCAGGACCCAGACCTCGGGCCCGCCCAGGGTGCCCGAGGTGGGCAACCATGCGAGGCTCACGCCGAAGACCAGTACGCCCATGACGGCGAACCAGAAGTCGGGGATGCTCGCGGCCGTCATCGACAGCAGGCTGGCGATCCGGTCGACCAGGGAGTTGGGCCGGTAGGCGGCCAGGCTGCCGATCAGTACCGCTCCGGTGATCGCCAGCAGCATGGTCACGCCGGCGAGCTGCAGGGTGACGGGGAACGCGTCCAGCACCATCGAGGTCGCGGACTGCCCGGTCCTGAGCGAGGTGCCGAAGTCCAGCTGCGCGGCGTCGACGAGGTAGTTCCACAGCTGTGCCGGGATGGAGAGGTCGAAGCCCTGCGCGGCGGAGAACTCCGCGCGCTGCTCGGCGGTGGCGCTCAGCGGGAGGTAGAGGTCGACCGGGTTGCCGGTCATCCGGGCCAGGAAGAACACGCCCAGCACCACGCACACCAGGGGGATGGCGCTGGAGAGTATGCGTTTGCGCAGAAAAGGAACCATGTCAGTGCTTCGCCTTCGCCGGGCTGACCTCTGCCAGCCGCAGTTCGTCGCCGGTGGCGGAGTTCGGCTCGTACCGGATCGACCGTGACAGGCCGAGCAGTCCGCTCATATGGGCCAGATGGGTGTACTGAACGACCGTCCTGTTCTGGTCGGCGAGCAGATCGGCGAAGGCCTTCTGGCGCTCCTCGCCGAAGAGCGCGCCCGCTTCGGCGATGCGCCGGTCGAGCTCCTCGGTGCCGAAGGTGGACTGCGGGCCGTCGCTCAGCAGGTACTGGCTCGTGGTGAAGGCCGCGTCACCGGCCTGGTTGCCGTGCATGATCAGCAGGGCGATGGGGCCGACGCCCTCGGGCAGCGGCCGGAGCTGGTACTGGAGCTGGGTGGCGGTGTCCGCCATACGCACCCGTACGTTCAGCCCGATCTGCTGCATCTGGTACTGGAGGGCCTCCGCGGTCTCCGACACCCCGGAGAACATGCCGTTGCGGGCGACCAGGGTGATCTGCCGGTCGACGGGCACGCCGTCGGCCTCGGCCTCCTCGATCAGGGCCTTGGCGCGGGCCACGTTCTGCCGGGTGGGCCGGATCTCGTCGTTGTGTCCCACCACTCCGGGCGGGACCAGCTGGCCGGCCGGTTCGGCGAGTCCGCCGAGCAGGGCGTCGATGATGCCCTCGCGGTCCACGGCCAGGTCGACGGCCCGGCGTACCCGGAGGTCGTCGAGCGGGGGCTCGTGGCCGTCCAGCCGCAGCGCGGTCGTCTCGTTGTTGGGGTAGGAGGCCGTGGTGTCCTTGTCCGCCTCGATGGGGTCGAGGGCCACGGCGATCTCCGCCTCGCCCTTGTCGATCATGGCGGCCCGGACGCTCGCGTCGCTCCGCCAGACGTAGCGGGCCCGGGGGAAGGCCGGGGCCTCGCCCCAGTAGTCGTCGTAGCGGTTGAGGGAGATCGCCGCCCCGGGCTGCCAGGAGCCGACGGCGTAGGGGCCGGTGCCTATGGGGATACGGACCTTGGCCTCGGCGTCGGTCGTGCGCGGCACGATCTCCACGAAGCTCAGGCGCAGCGGCAGGATGGGGTCGGGCTGCTCGGTGGTGACGGTCAGCCGGGTGTCGCTCACCGCCTTCACCTCGAGGTCCTCGTCGCCGAAGACATAGCCCTCGACGTTGCAGGCGAGGTCGGAGTTGACCGCCCGGTCGATGGAGAAGGCGGCGTCCTCGGCGGTGAAGGGCTCGCCGTTCTGGAAGGTCACCCCGGTGCGCATGTCGAAGGTCCAGGTGCGCTCGCCCGTCTGCTTCCAGCCCGTGGCGAGCAGGGGGTGCAGTTCGCCGGAGTCCGGGTCGCGTTCGACGAGCGGCTCGGTGATGTTCGACCGGACGACGACGCCGGTGCCGGTCAGTGAGGCCTCGCAGGGTTCCAGGGTCGGTGGTTCCTGAGTGAGCACCACCCGCAGCGTGCGGCCGTCGGCGCGGCCGGCGTCGCCGGCGGCGCTGCCCGCCACGGCGCAGCCGCTGGACAACAGCACCGTGCCCGCCAGGAGCATCGCAGTCGTCGCGCGGGGCCGCCTTCGTCCGGCGGGCGGGATGGGGGAAACGGAGAACTTCATCGTCGGCTCGTCTCCGGTGAGTGCTGATGTGTCGCGTTCCACGTACGGGCGACTGCGAGGAGCTGTCTACACTTGCGCACCCGGTCCGCATCTGTGAACGCCGAAGCTAAACCGGCGCCGTGGCAGCGTCAAGAGATGCGCCGGATCGGATCCGTCCCGCACCGCTCCCGCACCCCCGGCCCGGCCGCCCGTACCGCGCGTCCCTGAGTCCCTCGACGAAGCCAGGAGATCACATGCCCGTTCCCGGAACCACGACCGAAATCACCGACGGCTCCCCGGCCTCGCCGGCCACCTTGCTCCAGGTGTCGCCCCTGCTCCCCGGCCTGGAGCAGGCCCTGGCCGGGCGCTACCGCACGGTGCGGCTGCACGAACTGCCCGATCCGGCCGCGTACCTGCGCGACCAGGGCGGCGACGTGGTCGCCGCCGTGACCAGCGCGCGGATCGGGGTCGACAATGCGCTGATGGACGCGCTGCCACGGCTGGGCGCGATCGTCCACTTCGGCGTCGGCTACGAAACGACGGACGTGGTCCGCGCCCGGGCGCGCGGCATCGACGTCAGCAACACCCCCGACGTGCTCACCGACTGCGTGGCCGACCTCGCCGTGGGCGCGCTGATCGACTCCATGCGCCGGATGTCGGCCGCCGACCGGTACGTGCGCGGCGGAGGGTGGGCTACCGCGCCGTTTCCGCTGGCCACCCGGGTGAGCGGGAAGCGGGTCGGCATCCTCGGCCTCGGCCGCATCGGCCGGGCCGTCGCGCGACGGCTCGAGGGCTTCGGCACGGAGGTGTCGTACTGCTCGCGCGTCCCGGTGCCCGATGTGCCCTACCACCATCTGCCCACCGCCGAGGCGCTGGCCGCCGCGTGCGACGCGCTCGTCGTGACCGTCGCGGGCGGCGCGGGCACCGAGGGGCTGGTCTCGGCGACGGTGCTGGAGGCGCTCGGGCCCGAGGGCCATCTCGTGAACGTCGCACGGGGCAGCATCGTCGACGAATCGGCCCTGGTCGCGGCGCTGGAGGCGGGACGGATCGCGGGTGCGGCGCTCGACGTCTTCGCCGACGAACCGAACGTGCCCCGGGCACTCCTGGACTCGGACCGGGTAGTCCTGCTCCCCCACATCGCCAGTGCCACCAGGGAGACCCGCGAGGCCATGGGCGACCTGGTGCTGCGCAACGTCGAGCGGTTCATGACCGAGGGGGTCCTGCTCACCCCGGTGCCGGAGGCCGCCCATTGACACCGTCGCGCACAGCTGTCTACAAATGAGAACGCCGACTACATATGAGGATGGCATTCATGGTTCGGACCTCAGAGCGGATCGCCGGCGTCACCGTGACTCCCGTGGCCTTCCGGGACCACCCCCTGCTGAACACGGTCGGCGTGCACGAGCCCTACGCACTGCGCACCATCGTGGAGATCACCACGGAAACCGGTGTCAGCGGCGTCGGCGAGACCTACGGCGGCACGGTGCATCTGGAGCGGCTGCGCCGCGCCGCCGACGAACTGGTCGGCATGGACGTGTGGAGCCTCAACGACCTGATCGCCCGCACCACACGCGCGCTGGGCTCCGACACCACGGGCGGCGACGGCATGTCCGGCATGGTGACGGGCAGCAGCACCGTGGACCGGGTCATGTCACCGTTCGACGTCGCCTGCCTCGACATCCAGGGCAAACTCGTGGGCCGGCCGGTCTGCGATCTGCTGGGGGGAGCGGTGCGCCCCTCGGTTCCCTACAGCGCATACCTCTTCTACAAGTGGGCCGGGCACCCGGGCCAGGAGGACGACGACTGGGGCCCCGCGCTCGACCCGGCGGGGCTGGTCGAGCAGGCCCGCCGCATGATCGGCACGTACGGCTTCACCTCCGTCAAGCTCAAGGGCGGTGTCTTCCCGCCCGACGAGGAGATCGCGGCGATCAGAGCGCTGCGCAAGGCGTTCCCCGAGCTCCCGCTGCGTCTCGACCCCAATGCCGCCTGGAGTACGGAGACATCGCTGCACGTCGCCCGGGAACTGGACGGCGTCCTGCAGTACCTGGAGGACCCGACCGAGGGCATCGAGGGCATGGCCGCCGTGGCCGGCGGGACACCCACACCGCTGGCGACCAACATGTGCGTCGTGTCCTTCGACGACCTCGCCCCGGCCGTGGCCCGGGGAGCGGTGAGCATCGTCCTGTCCGACCACCACTTCTGGGGCGGGCTGCGGCGCTGCAGCCAACTCGCCTCGATCTGCGAGACCTTCGGGCTGGGGATGTCGATGCACTCCAACTCGCATCTCGGCATCAGCCTCGCGGCGATGACCCACCTCGCCGCCGCCACACCGCGGCTGACCTACGCCTGTGACACGCACTGGCCCTGGAAGCGGCCGGACGAGGACGTGATCGACCCCGCGCCGCTGCGGTTCAGCGAGGGACGCCTCGCCGTACCGACGGCTCCCGGTCTCGGCGTGGAACTGGACCGGGACGCCCTCGCCCGGCTGCACCAGCAGTACCTCGACTGCGGGCTGCGCGACCGCGACGACACCGGTTACATGCGCCGCTTCGAACCCTCGTTCTCCACCAAGACCCCGCGGTGGTGAGCGGCTCGTGCGCATCATGCTCAACCACCGCATCCTGAGCCGCTTCCACGACCGGCTCAAGGCCTCCACGCGGGGACAGCACATCTGGCTGGAGTCCTTCGACTGGGACGCGGCACGGCTCTCCGACGCCATCGCCGACGTCGACGTCTACGTCGGCTCCAAGCTGCGGGCCGAGGACGCGCGCCGCGCCGAACGGCTGCGGCTCGTCCATGTCGTCGGCGCCGGCTACGACGGCATCCCGATGGACGCGCTCCACCCGGGGGTCACGGTCGCCACCACCCACCACCACGGCCGTTCCATCGCCGAGCACGTGCTCATGTCGATCCTGATGCTCTCCCGTGACGTCCTGGGAGCCGACCGCGCGCTGCGCGCCGGACGCTGGCGCAATGTGGCGGTCGATCCCGGACTTCCCTTCGGCACCACGCTGCAGGGCCGCCGGGTGGGCATCATCGGCTTCGGCGAGACCGGCACCGAGGTCGCCCGGCTGTGCCAGACGGTCGGCCTGCGGATCCGCGCCGTACGGCGCGACCCCGCCGCGCCGTTCCCCGCGGATCTTCGGCCCGACTGGGTCGGCGGCGACGACCGTCTGCCCGAACTCCTCGCCGACTCCGACGTCGTGGTGGTCACCGTCCCCCTGAGCGCCGCCACCGACGGGTTGATCGGCCCCGCCGAACTGACGGCCATGGGCCCCGAGGCCCTGCTGGTCAACGTGGCCCGGGGGCCGGTGGTGCAGGAGGAGGCGCTCTACGACGCGCTGAGCTCGGGCACCATCGCCGGTGCGGCGCTGGACGTGTGGTGGTCGGGCCCTCCCGAGGCGCCGAGCCGGCTGCCCTTCCACGACCTGCCGAACGTGCTGATGACCCCGCACCACTCGGGCCACACGGCCGACACCTTCGCCGCCCGCGCGACAGAGATCGCCGACAACATCGACCGGCTGGAGCGAGGCGACGCGCTCAGCAACGTGGTCCGCGCCCCGGCAGCAGCCGGAAGCGTCGCCGCAGCACCCCCGTCCCCCGCCCGCGCTGTCCCTCACGATGAGTAGGAAACCACCCATGCTCGAAGGCGTTCTCTTCTTCCCCGTCACCCCGTTCACCGCAACCGGTGACGTAGATCTCGACGCCCTGCGCCGGCACATCGCGGACGGGGTCGACGCCGGCCCGGGCGGAGTGTTCGTCGCCTGCGGCACCGGCGAGTTCCATGCCCTGGATCTCGAGGAGTTCACCGCGGTCGTGCGGACCGCCGTCGACGCGGCGGGGGGACGTGTCCCGGTGTACGCCGGGGCCGGCGGCGCACTCGGCCTGGCCCGGCGGTTCGCGCGGGCCGCGGCCGAGGCCGGTGCGGACGGCCTGCTGCTCATGCCGCCCTACCTGGTCGAGGCACCCGCCACCGGGCTCGTCGCCTACACCCGGGAAGTCGCAGGGGAGACCGGCCTGCCGCTGATCGTCTACAACCGGGCCAACGCGCGGTTCGACGAGCGCTCGGCGGCGGAGGTCGCCCAGCTGCCCACCGTCATGGGTCTGAAGGACGGAACCGGCGACCTTGATCTCGTGGCGCGTATCGTCCCCGCCGTACGGGACGCACTCGACGGGACCGGCAAGCAGTTCCAGTTCTTCAATGGCATGCCCACGGCCGAGGCGAGCCAGCCCGCGTACCGGGCGCTGGGAGTGGAGCTGTACTCGTCGGCCGCCTTCGCCTTCGCGCCCGATGTCTCCCTCGCCTTCCACCGCGCGCTGGAGGAGGGGGACCAGAAGCGGATCGACGCCCTTCAGCGCGCCTTCTTCCACCCCCTGGTCCGGCTGCGCCAGCGGGTTCCGGGCTACGCGGTGGCGCTGGTGAAGGCCGGGGTCACCTTGGAGGGCCTCGAAGCCGGACCGGTCCGGCCGCCGCTGACGTCCCTCGCCCCGCAGGAGGTCGAGGAACTGGCGGCCATCATCGCCGAGGGCCGCGCCGTGCTCGCTTCCTGAGCGGCACGCCGACACGCGCAAGGGGTCCTCGGACGTCGGTGACGGACGTCCGAGGACCCCTCGTGGTCCGCGTCGGCTCAGCCGGTGGCGGGCAGGCCCAGGAGTACGTCGGTGTACTTCAGGACGGCCAGCAGCAGTCCGATGACGCCGAGCGAGACGCCCGCCCAGGCGACCGACTTGATCCACGGGGCCTGCGGCCGGCCGGGGGCGCCGAACGCGGGACGGGCCAGGACGACGACGCCGACGATCAGCGCAGTCAGCGCGAACAGCCCGGCCCAGAGCGCGTTGGCGTTCCAGGCGTCGCCGTAGCCCTCCCTGACCATGGTGGCGACGCTGGAGGACTGCGAGGTCTCCAGCTGGCCGATGAGCGACTCGCGCGCGGAGGCCACGGTGCCGACCCAGCTGCCGGTGAGCGAGACGATGCCGAGCGCGGCCGAGACGACGGCTCCGGCACCCTGGCCGACACCGGAGGGACCGGCCTCCTGCGACGCTTCGGGCTGCTCGTCACCGTCCTCGGCGCCGGTCACATCGCCGGTCGCCTCGTCGGTCGCTTCGTCGGTCGTGGTGGCGTCCGCCGTCTCCTCGGTCTTCTCCTCGTCGGTCGTCGCCTCGGTGCCTGCACCGGTCTCGTCCACAGTCTTGGTTCCCATGCGACGCACCGTACGGACGGAGTCTGAGAGGCCTCTTAATGATCGCTGTGAGCGGTACGCGCGCGTGCTGCACGCCATTCGGGGGCGAGCACGGCCCAGATCTCGTAGTCCTGGCGTACGCCCCGCCAGGGGTAGCTCTCGCGGAGCACGCCCTCCCGGGTCATGCCGAGCCTGCGGGCGACGTTGATGCTGGCCGTGTTGCCGGACGCCGCGTGCCATTCCACGCGGTGCATACCGCGCTCGTCGAACGCCCAGCCGATGAGGATGCGGGACGCGCGCGTGACCAGTCCCTTGCCGGTCCCGGCGGGCTCCAGCCAGCAGCCGATCTCGCAGACGCCGGTCGCGGCGTCGAAGACGCGGAAGAGGACGCCGCCGACGAGTTTTCCGTCCAGCCACAGCCCGTGCAGGGAGCCGCTGTCCGCGGCGCGCTTGTCGGCGTACGACTGGAGGATGGCCCGCGCGGAGTCGAGGTCGGTGGCGTTCGCGCCGAACGGGATGTGCCGGGTGATGAAGTCGCGCCCGCGGTCGAGGTGGGCGAGGAACTCCTCGGCGTGCCAGGGCTCCAGGGGCCGCAGCTCGGCTCCGTCACCCAGAGGTATCGCGTACATCCGGCTGCCGCTCCTTCTCCAGTACGTCTACGACGTCCGTGAGCTTCTCACGCTCGGCAGCGGCATCCGGGAGATTTTCCTGCTCGGCGCGGCTTTCCGGCGGCTCGATGCTGATCCGCGGCAGCCACCGGTCGAGCCGGCGCGGCAGCCACCAGTTGGCGCCGCCGAGCAGGTGCATCAGGGCGGGGACGAGGAGCGTGCGCAGGACGAAGGCGTCGAGGGCGACGGCGGCGGCGAGCGCGATGCCGAACATCGCGATGACGCGGTCGCCGCTGAGGACGAAGGCGAGGAAGACCGAGATCATGATGACCGCGGCGGAGTTGATCACGCGGCTGGTCTCGGCGAGGCCGATGCGGACGGCGCGCCGGTTGTCGCCGGTCTCGAGCCACTCCTCGTACATCCGGCTGACCAGGAAGACCTGGTAGTCCATGGAGAGTCCGAAGAGCACCGACACCATGATCACGGGCAGGAAGGGTTCGATGGGGCCCGCGCGGCCGAGGCCGAGCAGTTCGCTGCCCCAGCCCCACTGGAAGATCGCGACGACCACGCCGAACGAGGCGGCGACGGCGGCGATGTTCATCGCGGCGGCCTTGAGCGGGATGCCGACGGACCGGAAGGCGAGCAGGAGCAGCAGACAGCCCAGGCCGATGACGACGCCGACGAACAGCGGCAGTTTCCCGACGATGACGTCGGCGAAGTCGTCGTAGCCGGCCGTGACGCCGCCGACGTGCACGTCCAGGGAGGTGCCCGTCTCGGCGCGCGGCAGCACCTCGGTGCGCAGCCGGTCCACGAGGTCGCTGGTGCTCTGCGACTGCGGGGCGGACTCCGGTACGACGGTGAGGTACGCGGTGTTTCCGCCGGTGCCGTACGTCACCGGTGTCACGGAGGCGACGCCCTGGGTGCCGCGCAGGGTGCTGTCGAGGTTGTCCAGGGCGAGCCGGTCCTCGGCGCCGTGCACCTCGGTGACCAGGGTGAGGGGGCCGTTGACGCCGGGTCCGAAGCCGTCCGCCAGGAGGTCGTACGCCTGCCGGGTGGTCGTCGATTCGGGGTTGTTGCCCTGGTCGGAGGTGCCCAGGTGGAGCGAGAGGGTGGGCAGGGCGAGCAGCGTGATGACGCCGAGCGCGAGGGCGCCGAGCTTCTTGGGGTGCCGTTCGACGAAGGCGGACCAGCGGGCGGCGAACCCGGTGGGCAGTTCGGGCTCGGGGCCGTGCTCGGCCAGCCGGCGTCGCTCGCGGCGGCTGAGCGCGCGTATCCCGATGAGGGACAGCAGGGCCGGGAGCAGGGTCACGGAGGCCGCGACGGTGAGGACCACGGTCAGCGAGGCGGCGATGGCGACGCCGTTGAGGAAGCCGAGGCGGAGGATCAGCATGCCCAGCAGGGCGATGCAAACGGTGGCACCCGCGAACACGACGGCGCGTCCCGTGGTGGCGACGGCGTTGGTGACCGCCTCGGTGACGCTCAGGCCGCGTTTCAGTCCGCGCCGGTGCCGCGTGACGATGAACAGCGCGTAGTCGATACCGACGCCGAGTCCGATCAGCATGCCGAGCATGGGCGCGAAGTCGGCGACGGTCATGGCGTGTCCGAGCAGCGCGATCCCGGCGTACGCGGTGCCGACGCCGACCAGCGCGGTGGCGATGGGCAGCAGGGAGGCGGCGAGGGAACCGAAGGCGAGGAACAGCACGACCGCGGCGACGACCACGCCGACGACCTCGGCGAGGTGCCCGCCGGAGGAGTCGGTGAGGCCGATGGCGGTCCCGCCCAGCTCCACCTGGAGTCCGTCGGTCTGAGCCGCCTTGGCGGTGTCCACGACGGCCTGCGCCTCGGACTCCTTGACGTCCTGGGCCTGGTCGTCGAAGGCGACGGCGGCGTAGGCCGTACGTCCGTCCGCGCTGATCCGGCCCGCGCCCTGGCCGTCGTAGGGGCTCACCACGGAGGCCACGCCGGGCAGTTCCGCGATGTCGTTCAGGGTGCGGGTCATCGTCTGTTCGACATCGGCGGCGCGCACGGTGCCGGACTGGGTGTGCCAGACGACCGTGCCGCTCGCACCGCCGAGGTCCGGGAAGTTCTCCTGCAGCAGCTCGTCGGCCCGGCCCGACTCGGTGCCGGGAACCTTGTAGTCGTTCGAGTACGCCGTGCCGGTGGCGGTGGCGGCCGCGGTCACCCCGCCGAAGGCGACGAGCCAGAGCAGAACGGTGACCAGGCGGTGCCGAACACACCAACGCGCAAGGGCTGCCACGAACGAGCTCCCGGAGTGACGATGTGTGGATCTTTGACCGGGAACAGTCGTCCATGAACTGAACAGCCCGCAAAGAACGCATGAGCAATGCACCGCCACTCTTGCAGGCAGAACTGATCGTTTGGTCGTTTGGTGTGGTTATTCACAGGAGTGGGAGAGACCTCACAGGACAATCGGGCGAAGTCTGTCGCCCGTCAGTCGAACTGGTCCCCCAGCGCCATCACCATCACCCCGCCGACCAACAGCCACAACGCCCTCCGGGTGCGCCCCCGCGACCCGAGGAGCGCCGCCAGCGCGCACACGCCGGCCCCGACGGCGTACGCGGCCGGGACGAGCACCGGCGCCGCGTCCGTGACACGGAGCACCGCCGCGGCCACCCCCACGAGGGCCAGCAACGCCCCGGTGCCCGCCGCCGCCCAGCGGGCCCGCCGCGCCTCCTGCGCCGGGTCGCCGGCGTCCTCCACCTCGGCCGTCTCGGAGGGCGTCTCGGAATCAGCGCGTCCACTCATGGCGCGCGAGCGTAGCGCGTACCGCCGTAAAACCCGGATGCGGGGAAGTATCCCGGCTGCTAGCGTCCCGGCCGTCCGTCGTTCCCGGCACATCGCCGCCGACCGAAGCAGGTGCATTGTTTGACGGTCCGACCGAGCTCCTACGCATCCCGTTCCTCTTCCCAGGACTCAAGGAGCCCGTTCACCGATGTCCGACATCACATCGAGCACGACCGACGACCTCACTAGGCGGCTGATCCACGCCCGCTACCCGCGCAGCAGCCGCTACGACGCCCGCTGGACCATTGAGAACCAGATGGGCCCGCACGCGCTGTGGCTGCTGGAGTGGCTGGCCCCCGCGCTCGGCCTGGCGGAGCTGCGCCCCGGCGCGCGCGTCCTCGACCTCGGCTGCGGCCGGGCCATGACGTCCGTGTTCCTCGCCAGGGAGTACGACGTCCAGGTCACCGCCGCCGACCTGTGGATCAAGCCCGACGAGAACGCCCCGCGCATCGCCGAGGCGGGCGTCGCCGACCGGGTGCTGCCCGTGTTCGCCGAGGCGCACGACCTGCCGTTCGGCGAGGGAAGCTTCGACGCGATCGTCTCCATCGACGCGTACCAGTACTTCGGCACGAACGATCTCTACCTGCCGACGCTGACCCGGCTGCTGAAGCCCGGCGGGCGGATCGGTGTCGTCGTCCCGGCGCTGCGCGAGGAGATCGACGGCGTAACGCCGCCTGAGCAGCTGCAGCGGTTCTGGGAGCCGGACTTCTGGTGCTTCCACTCGGCCGCCTGGTGGCGGCGCCACTGGACCCGCAGCGGGGCCGTGGAGGTCGAGGCCGCCGACTGGCTCACCGACGGCTGGCGCGACTGGCTGCTGTGGTGCGAGGTCGTGGCGGAGCACAGCACGGACGACTTCCACGTCAGGATGGCCGGCCAGTGCGCCGAGATGCTGCGCGTCGACCAGGGCCGCGCCCTGGGCTTCGTACGGGTCGTGGGGCGCCGTCTCTGAGCACATGCCGAGGGGGATGCATCCAGGTCGATGCATCCCCCTGCGGGCCCTGCCGATCGTCAGCCCTCGCTGACGCCCAGCTTCTGAAGGATCAGCTCCTTGACGCGAGCCGCGTCCGCCTGGCCGCGCGTGGCCTTCATGACCGCGCCGACCAGGGCGCCGGCCGCGGCCACCTTGCCGCCACGGATCTTGTCCGCGACGGCCGGGTTGCCGGCGATGGCCTCGTCGACCGCCGCACCGAGCGCGCCCTCGTCGGAGACGACCTTCAGACCGCGCTTGTCGACGACCTCGTCCGGGGTGCCTTCGCCCGCGAGGACGCCTTCGATGACCTGGCGGGCCAGCTTGTCGTTCAGGTCCCCGGAGGCCACCAGTTCGGTGACGCGGGCCACCTGCTGCGGTGTGATGGCCAGTTCGTCGAGGGCCTTGCCCGACTCATTGGCGCTGCGGGCCAGTTCGCCCATCCACCACTTGCGGGCGGCCGCGGCGTCGGCACCGGCCTCGATCGTGGCGACGATCGGGTCGAGGGCACCGGCGTTGAGGATCGCCTGCATGTCGGTGGCGGAGACGCCCCAGTCCTCGCGGAGCCGGTTGCGGCGGACCAGCGGCAGCTCCGGGAGGGAGGCGCGCAGTTCCTCGACCCACTCGCGGGAGGGGGCCACCGGGACCAGGTCGGGCTCGGGGAAGTACCGGTAGTCCTCGGCCTCTTCCTTCACGCGGCCCGAGGTCGTCGTCCCCGTGTCCTCGTGGAAGTGGCGGGTCTCCTGGATCACCGTGCCGCCGTCGCCGAGCACGGCCGCGTGGCGCTGGATCTCGAAGCGCACCGCACGCTCCACGGAGCGCAGCGAGTTGACGTTCTTCGTCTCGCTGCGGGTGCCGAACTTGTCGGCGTCCTTGGGCATCAGCGACAGGTTGACGTCGCAGCGCATCTGGCCCATTTCCATACGGGCCTCGGAGACACCGAGCGCGCGGATGAGCTCGCGCAGCTCACGGACGTACGCCTTGGCGACCTCCGGCGCACGCTCGCCCGCGCCGACGATCGGCTTGGTGACGATCTCGATGAGCGGGATGCCGGCGCGGTTGTAGTCGAGGAGGGAGTGCAAGGCGCCGTGGATACGGCCCGTCGCGCCGCCCACGTGGGTGGACTTGCCGGTGTCCTCCTCCATGTGGGCGCGCTCGATCTCCACGCGGAAGGTCTCGCCGTCCTCCAGCTGCACGTCGAGGTAGCCGTTGAAGGCGATCGGCTCGTCGTACTGGGAGGTCTGGAAGTTCTTCGGCATGTCCGGATAGAAGTAGTTCTTCCGGGCGAAGCGGCACCACTCGGCGATCTCGCAGTTCAGCGCGAGACCGATCTTGATGGCGGACTCGACGCCGATCCTGTTCATGACCGGGAGCGAGCCGGGCATGCCGAGGCAGGTGGGGCAGGTCTGTGTGTTCGGCTCGGCGCCCAGCGCGGTCGAACAGCCGCAGAACATCTTGGTCTTGGTGCCGAGTTCGACATGGACCTCGAGGCCCATGACGGGGTCGTACGACGCCAGCGCGTCCTCGTACGACACCAGGTCGGTCGTGGTGGTCACGGTGAAACTTCCCTCTCAGCCCAGCAGGACGTCGTCGTCGCCCAGCCGCTTCAGCTCGCGGTAGAGGATGGCGAGGCCGGTGACGATCGCGGCGGCGGACACGGTGGCGTCGATCAGGACCAGTGTGTCCTTCTCGGCGCGGGCCTTCTTCAGCCGCTTGGCGACGCCGAACGCGCCGAACGCGGTGGCGGCCATGGACAGGTACGTACCGGACTTGGACTTCTTGAAGCCCTTGGCCTTGGTCAGTGCACTCACAGCGACGGAGCCTCCTCCAGGAGCGGGTGCCCCCACTTTTCCACGAAGGCGGCCTCGACGGCGGCGCCCACCTTGTAAAGGCGGTCGTCCTGCATCGCCGGGGCGATGATCTGCAGGCCGACCGGGAGGTTGTCCTCCGGGGCGAGGCCGCAGGGCAGGGACATGGCCGCATTGCCCGCCAGGTTGGTCGGGATGGTGCACAGGTCGGCGAGGTACATCGCCATCGGGTCGTCGGCACGCTCGCCGATCGGGAAGGCGGTGGTCGGGGTCGTCGGGGAGACGATCACGTCGACCTGCTCGAACGCTCGCTCGAAGTCCTGCTTGATGAGCGTACGGACCTTCTGGGCGCTGCCGTAGTACGCGTCGTAGTAGCCGCTCGACAGGGCGTACGTGCCGAGCATGACGCGGCGCTTGACCTCGGCGCCGAAGCCGGCCTCGCGGGTCAGGGAGGTGACCTCCTCGGCCGAGTGGCTGCCGTCGTCGCCGACGCGCAGGCCGTAGCGCAGGCCGTCGAAGCGGGCGAGGTTGCTCGAGCACTCGGACGGCGCGATCAGGTAGTACGCCGACAGGGCCAGGTCGAACGACGGGCAGTCCAGCTCGACGATCTCCGCGCCCAGCTCCTTCAGCAGCGCGACGGACTCGTCGAAGCGCTGGATGACGCCGGCCTGGTAGCCCTCGCCGCGGAACTGCCTGACGACGCCGACCCGCATGCCCTCGACGCTGCCGTTGCGGGCGGCCTCGACGACCGGCGGGACCGGGGCGTCGATGGAGGTGGAGTCGAGCGGGTCGTGCCCGGCGATCACCTCGTGCAGCAGCGCCGCGTCCAGGACCGTACGGGCGCAGGGCCCGCCCTGGTCGAGGGAGGACGAGAACGCCACCATGCCGTAGCGGGACACGGCCCCGTACGTCGGCTTCACGCCGACCGTGCCGGTGACGGCGGCCGGCTGGCGGATGGAGCCGCCGGTGTCGGTGCCGATGGCGAGCGGGGCCTGGAAGGAGGCCAGGGCGGCGCTCGACCCGCCGCCGGAGCCGCCGGGGATGCGGGTGAGGTCCCATGGGTTGCCGGTCGGCCCGAAGGCGCTGTTCTCGGTCGAGGACCCCATGGCGAACTCGTCCATGTTGGTCTTGCCGAGGATGACGACGTCGGCGGCCTTCAGCTTCTGGGTGACCGTCGCGTCGTACGGCGGGATCCAGCCCTCGAGGATCTTCGAACCGACGGTCGTCGGGACGCCCTCGGTGGTGAAGATGTCCTTCAGCGCGAGCGGCACGCCGGCCAGCGGGCCGAGCTTCTCGCCGCGCTCCCGCTTCTCGTCGACGGCCCGCGCCTGGGCGAGGGCGCCTTCGCGGTCGATGTGCAGGAAGGCGTGCACCTTCTCGTCGACGGCCTCGATGCGGGCGAGGTGGGCCTCGGTGACCTCGACGGCCGTGAGCTCGCCGGAGGCGATCTTCGCGGCGGTCTCGGCGGCGGTGAGCTTGATGATGTCCGTCATGCGGATTACTCCTCCCCCAGGATCTGCGGCACCTTGAAACGCTGCTGCTCCTGGGCCGGGGCGCCGGAGAGCGCCTGCTCGGGGGTGAGCGACGGGCGGACCTCGTCCGGGCGCATGACGTTCGTCAGCGGGAGCGGGTGTGAGGTCGGCGGTACGTCTTGGTCGGCGACCTCGCTGACGCGGGCCACCGCGCCGATGATGTCGTCCAGCTGGCCTGCGAAGTGGTCGAGCTCTTCGGGCTTCAGCTCCAGACGCGCCAGCCGGGCGAGGTGGGCGACCTCCTCGCGCGTGATGCCAGGCATGCAGCGATCCTCTGGGGTGAGTGTGTGTGGTTTGAGCCCAATCCTATGGGGCGGGGGCGGAAGACCGTTAAACGGTTTCCCCGGGCCCGGTCACCGAGCGGCAGACGCCCCGCCCCTAGCTGACCCGCCCCGGATCGTCCACCGTGGCGGCGGGGAGGGCGGCTGCCGGGCGTTGCCAGCCGCGGGAGCCGCGGGCACGCAGCCATGCCGTGGTCTCCTCGGCGGGCATCGCCGCGGCGACGAGCCATCCCTGTACGGCGTCGCAGCGCAGGTCGCGCAGCCGCTCCCAGGTCTCGTCGTCCTCGACCCCCTCGGCGACCACGAGCAGCCCCAGGGAATGCGCGAGATCGACGGTGCACCGCACGATCTCCGCGTCCTCCGGGTCGACCGCCAGCCGGGCCACGAACGAGCGGTCGATCTTCAGCTCGCTCACCGGCAGCCGTTTGAGGTGGACGAGGGAGGAGTAGCCCGTGCCGAAGTCGTCCAGGGACATCTTCACGCCGTGTCCGGTGAGCCCGGCGAGGGTGTCGGCGGCGCGCTGCGGGTCCTCCAGCAGGACGTGCTCGGTTATCTCCAGTTGGAGCGCTCCCGCCGGGACACCGTGCCGGGCGAGACGGGCGGCGACCGAGCCCGCGAAGCCGGGGGTGTGGACGTCGCGTGGGGAGACGTTCACCGCGACCGGCACGAACAGCCCCTGCGCCCGCCACTTGGCCACCTGTCCGAGCGCCGTCTCCAGCACGTACTCCGTCAGATGCGGCATCAGCCCCGACGACTCGGCGATCGCTATGAACTCGTCCGGCGGCACCTTCCCGCGCTCCGGGTGCACCCACCGGACCAGGGCCTCGAGCCCGGCCACCTGCCCGTCGAAGCGGACCTTGGGCTGGTAGTGCAGCTCGACCTCGTGCGCGTCCAGCGCGCGGCGCAGGTCGGCGAGGAGGCCGAGGCGGTCCGGGGTGTTCGAGTCCCGCTTGGACTCGTAGACCTCCACGCCCGTACGGTCCCGTTTCGCCTGGTACATCGCCACGTCCGCGCGGCGCAGCAGGCCTTCGGCGTCGAGGGCGTGGTCGGGGAAGACCGCGACCCCGGCGCTGGCCTCCAGCACGAGGGTGAGGCCGTCGAGGTCGAGCGGGGAGCTGAGCGCGGCGACGAGGCCGCGGGCGATCCGGGTGGCGGACGTCGTGGAGTCGGCGACCGGCAGTAAGACGGCGAACTCGTCACCGCCGAGCCGCGCGGCCTCCGCCCCGCGTGGCAGAGCCAGCCGCAGCCGGTCGGCGGTCTGCAGCAGCAGCCGGTCACCGGCCAGATGCCCGAGGGTGTCATTGACCGATCGGAAGCGGTCGAGGTCGATCAGCATCAGGGCGGCGCGGGCGTCGATGCGCTCGGCGTCGTCCAGTGCGGTCCAGATGCGCTCCAGGAGCCACTGCCGGTTGGGCAACCCGGTGAGCGGATCGCGCAGTTGCTCCTCCGCCCGGGCGCGGGCTATCCACAGCGTGGAGTCGAGCGCGATGAGCGGGATGGCGAACAGCGGCAGCAGGATCGGCTCGGCGACGGCGACCACACAGACCAGCGGTGCGATGCCGAGCAGGGCGACCGCGACCAGGCCCTGTCTGACCAGGGCGGTGCGCGCGATGGTGGGCAGTCCGCCGGTGCGGGGCGCGTGCAGGTACCACAACAGCGTGCGGGAGACCGCGAGGTAGGCGGTCGCGATCAGGACCACCTCGGGGGCGGTGTAGACGGTCCAGGTATCGGGGTTCCACGGGTTCTCGACGGACGGTACGCGTCCGAAGGCGGCCAGCACGAGGGCGCCGGCGCTGATGCCGAGGATGTCCACCGCGCCGTGCAGGACTCCCTGCCGCCAGCGGTGGCGCCGGGCTATGCCGACCAGCACGACGACGGTCAGGCTGACCATCCCGGCCGGCACCCAGCCGTACAGCAGCAGCACGGCGAGGGTGAGGGCGGCGCCGGAGCCGGTGCCGCCCCACCAGCGGGCGCGGCCGAGCGCGACCAGGTGGCCGACGATGACGCCGGTCAGCACGGCCAGCGACCAGCCGGCCGTGCCGGACGGGAAGAGCGCGTGGTGGCCGGTGAACGCCCGCAGGAATCCGGCGCCGAGGGCGAACCCGGCCGCCGCGACGACGGCCGCGGGCAGCGCCGGCCAGGACAGGTGGGGGTGCCGCTCGGCGTCGGCACCGGGCAGTCCGGCGGTGCGGGCGGCGTCGTACCCGTCCGCCGCGGTGGGCCGGTCGGCGGCGCGGTCCGACGCCTGCACGCCCGCACCCAAAGCCGTCCGGAGTCCCCCTCGCCAGGCGCCGGCCATCCGGCGCAGCCGTGAGTACGGGGCGGCGCTCTCGGTCGGTTCCATTCCCGTCCCTCTCACAGCCGGCGGTGCCCACGCCCCGCGGCCCGATGCCCGACATCCCTCAACGGCACCGCGGGCACGGCAGGTGCACACCTCAACAGTAGGCCGCAGAAGGCTTCCACGGGCAGCGGTCGTCGACGGTTGCCCGAATGCGCCCCGCCCGCCCGTATGCATCTGGTATGCGCCGATCGGGTGTTCTTCAACCGCTACTCGGTGGCGGAGAGCGCGACCTCCGACGCCGCATCAGGCCCTTGTTCCAGTAGGACGTTGAAGCCGTCCTCGTTCAGAACCGGCACCTTGAGCTGCATCGCCTTGTCGTATTTCGATCCGGGGTTGTCGCCCACAACGACGAAAGAGGTCTTCTTCGAAACCGAACCGGTCACCTTGGCGCCCCGGCTCTGCAGCGCCTCCTTTGCGCCGTCCCGCGTGAAGTGCTCCAGCGTGCCGGTGACGACGACGGTGAGACCCTCGAGCGGACGGGGCCCCTCCTCCTCGCCGGTGCTCTCCTCCTCCATACGGACACCGGCGGCCCGCCACTTGCGGATGATCTCCTGGTGCCACTCCTCGGCAAACCACTCCTTGAGCGAGGCGGCAATGATCGGGCCGACCCCCTCGGTGCTCGCCAGCTCCTCCTCGCTCGCCTGCTCGATACGGTCGATCGAGCGGAACTCGCGGGCCAGCGCCTCGGCGGCGACCGGGCCGACATGACGGATCGACAGGCCGGTGATGATGCGGGCGAGCGGGCGCTGCTTGGCGGCGGCGATGTTCTCCAGCATGGCGAGGGCGTTCTTCTTGGGCTCGCCCTGCTGGTTGGCGAAGACGGTGGCGATCTTCTCCTCGCCGGTCTTCGGGTCGCGCTTGGGCAGGCCGCTGTCCTGGTCGAGGACGTACGCCTTGATGGGCAGCAGCTCCTCGACGGTGAGGTCGAACAGGTCGCCCTCGTCCTTCAGTGGCGGTTCCCCGGGCTCCAGCGGCTTGGTGAGGGCGGCCGCGGCGACATAGCCGAAGTGCTCGATGTCCAGCGCCTTGCGGCCCGCCAGATAGAACAGACGCTCACGCAACTGTGCAGGGCACGTACGGGAGTTCGGGCAGCGCAGGTCGACGTCGCCCTCCTTCATCGGCCTGAGCGCCGTACCGCACTCGGGGCACTCGGACGGCATCACGAACTCGCGCTCGGTGCCGTCGCGCAGGTCGACGACCGGGCCGAGGATCTCCGGAATGACGTCACCGGCCTTGCGCAGCACCACCGTGTCGCCGATGAGGACACCCTTGGCCTTGACCACGTCCTGGTTGTGCAGGGTGGCGAACTCGACTTCCGAGCCGGCCACCGTCACCGGCTCGACCTGGGCGTACGGCGTGACACGGCCGGTGCGGCCCACGCCCACGCGGATGTTGACGAGCTTGGTGTTGACCTCCTCCGGCGCGTACTTGTACGCGATCGCCCAGCGCGGGGCGCGCGAGGTGGAGCCGAGGCGGCCCTGGAGGGGGATCTCGTCCAGCTTGACGACCACACCGTCGATCTCGTGCTCGACCGAGTGGCGGTTCTCGCCGTAGTACGCGATGAACTCCCGTACGCCGTCGAGATCGTCGACCACCTTGTTGTGCCGCGAGGTGGGCAGGCGCCATTCCTTGAGCAGGTCGTAGGCCTGGGAGAGGCGGGTCATGCCGTCGAAGCCCTCCAGGGCGCCGATGCCGTGGACGACCATGTGCAGGGGGCGGGTGGCGGTGACGCGCGGGTCCTTCTGGCGCAGTGAACCGGCGGCAGCGTTACGCGGGTTGGCGAAGGGCTTGTCGCCGGCCTCGACCAGGCGGGCGTTGAGCTCCTCGAACTTCTCCATCGGGAAGTAGACCTCGCCACGGATCTCCACCAGGTCCGGGACGCGGTCACCCTTCAGCCGGTCCGGGATCTCCGCGATCGTCCGGACATTGGGCGTGATGTCCTCGCCGGTGCGGCCGTCGCCACGGGTCGCCGCGCGGGTGAGACGGCCGTGTTCGTAGGTGAGGTTGACGGCGAGGCCGTCGACCTTGAGCTCGCACAGGAAGTGGTACTCCTGGTTGCCGAGTTCTCTGGCGATGCGCTCGGCCCAGGCGGCGAGGTCCTCGTCGTTGAAGGTGTTGTCGAGGGAGAGCATGCGCTGGCGGTGCTGGACCGCCGTGAACTCCGTCTCGTACGCCCCGGCCACCTTCTGGGTCGGCGAGTCCGGGGTGCGCAGCTCCGGATACTGCCCCTCCAGCTCCTCCAGGGTGCGCAGGAGCTGGTCGAACTCCGCGTCGCTGATGACGGGGGCGTCCTTCACGTAGTACCGGAAGCGGTGCTCCTCGACCTGCTCGGCGAGCTGCGCATGCCGCTCCCGTGCCTCGGCGGGTACCGCTGTGGACTCCGCTTGCTTGTCGCCGGCCACCGTGTTGTCCTCCCGTTACTCAGGGTTGTCCGCGAGGGATCTCGCCGCCCGGACGCAGTGCGCGAGGGCCTGGCGCGCGTACTCGGGGGAAGCGCCCGCGAGTCCGCACGTCGGCGTGACCGTGACCGCCGTCGCCAGCAGACCCGGTTGCAGCCCCAGCCTGCGCCAGAGCGTCCGAACACCCATGACGCTACCGGCCGGGTCTGACAATGGGCCGTCCGTGCTGGGCACGACGCCTGCGAACAGCCGGGTACCCCCTTCCACGGCTTCGCCGATCGCCTCGTCGTCACGTTCGGTGAGGAGTGAGAGGTCGAAGGAGACGGCCTTCGCTCCGGCTCGGCGCAGCAGGGCGAACGGGACGTCCGGTGCGCAGGAGTGGATCAGGACCGGGCCGCCGTCGTGTACGCCGATGACGTCCCGGAGCGTGGCCTCGACGATCTGCCGGTCGACGGCCCGGTGGGTGCGGTAGCCGCTGGCGGTCTTCACCCGGCCGCGCAGTACGGCGGTCAGGGACGGCTCGTCCAGCTGGAGGACGAGCCGGGCGCCGGGTACGCGCCGCTGTACCTCCGCGAGGTGGAGCCGCAGTCCCTCGGTGAGGGAGGCGGCGAGGTCGCGACAGGCGCCGAGGTCGGAGAGGGCGGCCTCGCCGTTCCTCAGCTCCAGTGCGGCCGCAAGGGTCCACGGGCCGACGGCCTGCACCTTCAGCGGGCCCTCGTAGCCCTGCGTGAACTCCTCCAGTGCGTCCAGGTCCTCGCCGAGCCAGGACCAGGCGCGCTTGGTGTCCCGCCCCGGCCGGTCCCCGATCCGCCAGCCGCTGGGCTCCACGCGCGCGTACAGCTCGACGAGCATCCCGGCGGTCCGCCCGGTCATGTCGGCGCCGGGCCCCCGGGCGGGCAGTTCGGGCAGGAACGGGAAGTCCTCGAAGGACCCGGTGACGGTCTTGGCGGCCTCGCGCGCGTCCTCGCCGGGCATGGAGCCGACGCCGGTGGCCGCGCCGAAGCGGAGCTGGGTTTCCTCACTCACCCCAGCAGCCTACGTTCCCGGCCTCGGGGTGACCGTCCACCGGCGTCACGACGTGCTCGTCATCTCCCCGGCCGCACCGTCAGGTCGTTGACCTCCGCGTCCCTCGGCAGGTCGAGCGCCATCAGGATCGTCGTCGCCACCGACTCGGGGTCGATCCACCTCGAGGGGTCGTAGTCCTTGCCCTCCTGCTGGTGGACCTTGGCCTGCATGGGGCTCGCCGTACGGCCCGGGTAGACGGAGGTGACCCGGACGCCGTTCGCGTGCTCCTCGTGACGCAGGGAGTCGGCCAGCGCCTTGAGGCCGTGCTTCGAGGCCGCGTACGCGGACCAGCCGGCGTGGGCGTTGAGGCCGGCGCCGGAGTTGACGAACAGCACATGGCCGCGGGCGGCGCGCAGCTGGGGCAGGAAGAGGCGGGTCAGTTCGGCGGGGGCGACGAGGTTGACGTTGAGCTGGTGGTGCCAGGTCTTCGGGGTCAGGTCGCCGACCGGGCCCAGGTCGACCACACCGGCGATGTGGAGCAGGGAGTCCACCCGGTCGGGCAGCGTCTGGTGGGAGAGCGCCCAGCTCAGCCTGTCGGGCTCGGACAGGTCACCGACGAGGGTCCTCGCCCCGGGGAACTCGGCGGCCAGTTCCTTCGCGCGGCCGGCGTCACGCGCGTGCAGCACGATCTCGTCCCCGCGCGCGTGCAGCCGGCGGGCCACGGCCGCTCCGATGCCGGAGCCCGCCCCGGTGATCACATGTGTAGCCATGCCGCCATGCTCGCATCACTCGCACGTCGCTCCACGCCCCGGCCCGCCGCGAGGTACGCCGACGCGCCCGCACCTGGCACAGGCCACCGTACGCGGGAAGAACCGGGCGCCGGCGAACGCTTTCTCCGGTATGACCCAAGGACACACGATCACCATCGAGCAGGGCACGCAGCGGGTACGGGCCGTCCACGACGGGCAGGTGCTGGCGGAGAGCGACCGGCCGCTGATCCTGCGGGAGACGGGCTGTCCCGTGCGGTACTACCTGCCGCCGGAGGACGTCCGGCTCGATCTGCTCACGCCCTCCGAGACCCACACCTACTGCCCGTTCAAGGGCACCGCTTCCTACTGGTCGCTGCCGGGGGCGGCCGACCTCGTCTGGGCCTACCCGGACCCGAAGCCGGGCGTGGCCGAGATCAAGGACCACCTCTGCTTCTACGACGTAGAAGCAGTGTCGTAACCGATGAGTTCCATGCCCCGTGGCAGTCTCCACAGGCATGGACAAGAACACCATCTCGCACGACGGCACCCCCATCGCGTACCAGCGCATCGGACAGGGCCCGGTAGTCGTCCTGGTCAGCGGGGCGATGTCGGCGGGCGCCACGGTGGCGCCGCTGGCCGGGCCCCTGTCGGACCGCT
The DNA here is from genome assembly GCF_052245645.1 of Streptomyces sp. KR55. Classification (NCBI taxonomy): domain Bacteria; kingdom Bacillati; phylum Actinomycetota; class Actinomycetes; order Kitasatosporales; family Streptomycetaceae; genus Streptomyces; species Streptomyces sp. KR55. Next base: position 23,590 of record NZ_JBQQCE010000041.1, read on the forward strand.
TCGGCGTCGTCGTGTACGACCGCCGGGGCCGCGGCGAGAGCGGCGACACGACGCCGTACACGGTGGAGCGCGAGGTCGAGGACCTGGCGGCGCTGATCGAGGCCGAGGCCGAGGGCGGCGACGCTGCGCTGTACGGCATCTCGTCGGGCGGCGCGCTGGCGCTTCATGCGGCGGCGAGCGGGCTGCCGGTGCGTCAGGTGGCCGTGTACGAGGTGCCCTTCGCCATGGACGAGGTCGCGGCGAAGGGGCGCGCCGAGTACGGCGAGCGGCTCACCGAGGCGCTCGCGCAGGGGCGGCGCGGCGACGCCGTCGAGCTGTTCCTGAGGCTGACCGGCCTGGCCGAGGAGATGATCCAGGGCGCGCGCCAGTCCCCCCTGTGGTCCGGCATGGAGACCATTGCGCCGAGCCTGGCGTACGACGACGCCGTCATGGGCGACGGCCGGGTCCCCCGGGACCGGCTGGCCGCGATCACCGTGCCCGTCCTGGCCCTCGCGGGCGGGGCGAGCCCCGACTGGATGAGGCAGGCGGCCCGAGCGGTCGCGGACGCCGCTCCCCAGGGCGCGTACGGGGTCCTCGAGGGCCAGACGCACATGGTGGATCCGCAGGTCCTGGCGCCGGTGCTGGCGGAGTTCTTCAGCGGGTGAAGCTGTTCAGCGGCCCGCCGTGCGGCCCTCAGGCCACGCCCGCCGTCGCCCGTACCGTCGATGCGATCGTCGCCGAACCGACCACGCGCGTGCCGTCGTACAGCACGATCGCCTGGCCCGGGGCCACGCCCCGCACCGGCTCCGTGAAGTGCACGCGCAGCTCGCCGTCGACCGGTTCGGCGGTCACCTCGGTCTCGCCGCCGTGGGCGCGCAGCTGGGCGGTGTAGGTGCCGGGGCCGGTCGGGGCCACGCCGCACCACCGGGGCTTGATGGCGGTGAGGGCACTGACGTCCAGGGCGGACGCGGGGCCGACCGTCACCGTGTTGGTCACCGGGGAGATGTCCAGGACGTAGCGCGGCTTGCCGTCGGGGGCGGGGGTGCCGATGCGCAGGCCCTTGCGCTGGCCGATGGTGAAGCCGTACGCGCCCTCGTGGGTGCCCACGCGGGTGCCGGACTCGTCGACGATGTCGCCCTCGGCCTTGCCGAGGCGGCGGGCGAGGAAGCCCTGGGTGTCGCCGTCGGCGATGAAGCAGATGTCGTGCGAGTCGGGCTTCCTGGCGACGGCGAGGCCGCGGCGCTCGGCCTCCGCGCGGATCTCGTCCTTGGTGGTGACCGTGTCGCCGAGCGGGAACATCGCGTGGGCGAGCTGCTGGTCGTCGAGCACGCCGAGGACGTACGACTGGTCCTTCGCCATGTCGGACGCGCGGTGCAGCTCGCGGGAGCCGTCCTCGCGGACGATCACCTTCGCGTAGTGACCGGTGCACACCGCGTCGAAGCCGAGGGCGAGCGCCTTGTCCAGCAGCGCGGCGAACTTGATCTTCTCGTTGCAGCGCAGGCAGGGGTTCGGCGTGCGGCCCGCCTCGTACTCGGCGACGAAGTCCTCGACGACGTCCTCGCGGAAGCGGTCGGCGAGATCCCAGACGTAGAACGGGATGCCGATGACGTCCGCGGCGCGGCGGGCGTCGCGGGAGTCCTCGATCGTGCAACAGCCCCGCGCGCCGGTGCGGAAGGACTGCGGGTTCGCGGAGAGCGCGAGGTGGACGCCGGTCACGTCGTGGCCCGCCTCGGCCGCGCGGGCGGCGGCGACGGCGGAGTCGACGCCACCGGACATGGCGGCGAGGACGCGGAGGGGGCGGGAGCGCTGCGGGGTGTCAGTCATAACGCTTCCAGGGTACGGGGGCGCGGGAACCGGAGCCCGCGAGTATCCGTTCTCGCTCACATGGAAGAGAAGAAGGGCAGCTCCGGCCGGCGAATCGGGCGACGGTCACTGATCCTCGGTGGGGCCGCGGCCGCGGTCGGCACCGGAGCCGTACTGGCGCGCGACGAGCTGTCGCGGCTGTGGTGGCAGGTGCCCGGGGTGGAGAAGCCGCGGGTGGCGGGCGCCGTCGACTACCGGGGTGCGCGCTGGGTGGCGGCCTCGTCGGCGAACTGGCGGCGGGCGGACCGGCCGGACGACTACACGATCGACATGGTGATCATCCATGTCACCCAGGGCAGCTTCGACAGCGCGGTGAAGGTCTTCCAGGACCCGGGCCACGGCGCCGCGTCCCACTACATCGTCCGCAAGGACGGTCACATCACGCAGATGATCCGCGAGCTGGACGTCGCCTACCACGCGGGCAACCGGGACTACAACGAACGCAGCGTCGGTATCGAGCACGAGGGCTTCGTCGACCGCCCCCAGGACCTCACGGACGCGATGTACGCCGCGTCCGCCCGTCTGACGGCGCAGATATGCCGGCGCTACGCCATACCCGTCGACCGCGAGCACATCATCGGCCACGTCGAGGTGCCGGGGACGGACCACACCGATCCCGGGGAGCACTGGGACTGGGACCGGTACATGAAGCTCGTACGGCAGGCGGGTACGACCGCGACGCCGGCCTAGGGCCGGCCTAGGTCAGCCCCGCCGCGCGGGCGCGTTCCACCGCCGGGCCGATGGCCTTGGCGACCGCCTCGACGTCGGCCGGTGTGGAGGTGTGGCCGAGGGAGAAGCGGAGGGTGCCGCGGGCCAGGTCCGGGTCGGTGCCGGTGGCGAGCAGGACGTGGCTGGGCTGGGCGACGCCCGCGGTGCAGGCGGAGCCGGTGGAGCACTCGATGCCCTGGGCGTCCAGGAGCAGCAGCAGGGAGTCGCCCTCGCAGCCGGGGAAGGCGAAGTGGGCGTTGGCCGGGAGGCGGTCCACCGGGTCCCCTCCCAGGATCGCGTCCGGCACCGCCGTACGGACCGCGTCGATCAGGTCGTCGCGCAGGGCACCGATCTCGCGGGCGAAGCGTTCGCGGTGTTCGGCGGCGTGCTTGCCGGCGACCGCGAAGGAGGCGATCGCGGGGACGTCGAGGGTGCCGGAGCGGACGTGGCGTTCCTGGCCGCCGCCGTGCAGGACGGGTACGGGGGTGTACTCCCGGCCGAGGATGAGTGCGCCGATGCCGTACGGGCCGCCGATCTTGTGGCCGGAAACGGTCATCGCGGCGAGCCCGGAGGCGGCGAAGTCGACCGGCAGCTGACCGACGGCCTGGACCGCATCGGCGTGCAGCGGTACGCCGAACTCGGCGGCGGTCGCGGCGAGTTCGGCCACCGGCAGGACGGTGCCGATCTCGTTGTTGGCCCACATGACGGTGGCCAGGGCGACATCATCGGGGTTGCGGGCGATGGCCTCGCGGAGGGCGTCCGGGTGGACCCGGCCGTAGGAGTCGACCGGGAGGTACTCGACGGTGGCGCCCTCGTGTTCGCCGAGCCAGTGGACGGCGTCGAGGACGGCGTGATGCTCCACGGGGCTGGCCAGGACCCGGGTGCGGGCCGGGTCGGCGTCGTGGCGGGCCCAGTACAGGCCCTTGACGGCGAGGTTGTCGGCCTCCGTTCCGCCGGAGGTGAAGACGACCTCGCTGGGGCGGGCGCCGAGGGCTTCCGCGAGGGTCTCGCGGGCTTCCTCGACGGTTCGCCGCGCGGCACGGCCGGATGCGTGGAGGGAGGAGGCGTTGCCCGTGATGCCGAGGTGGGCGGTCAGCGCCTCTGCCGCCTCCGGAAGCATCGGGGTGGTCGCGGCGTGGTCGAGATAAGCCATGGTGAGGCCGATTCTACGGCCCCGTCCCGGCCGGCCCCTCGCTGCCCACGATCAGTTCCGGCCGTCGCGGCCAGGCCCTGTCACCGCCGGGCAGGCGGGAATCCGACGACCGGGTCTGGAATCAGAAGCTCCACGAAATCGTGTTGTCCGCCTGCATGAACACGGCGAGCACGACGAGGTCGGCGACGCCCAGCCCGAGACCCAGCCAGGCCCGGCCCCGGCGGTTGGTGCCCCGCGCGAGGGCCACGACGGCCAGGACGATGGCGATCGGGCCGAGAAAGATGTTCAGGACGAGCAGGCCCAGGAGGCCGAGGATGAAGGACGCGACGGCCATGCCGTCGGTGTCACGGATTCCGGTGCGGCGCGTGGCCGGTGCGGTGAGGTGCATGGTGGTCAGCTCCCGACGAGCGGATCGGTCGGATGGACGGCGGTCAGTTCGTCCGGGCGGCGCGGCGGCGGCCGTGGCGCTCGCGGAGCGCGAAGATGCCGAGCCAGCCGGCGATCACGATGGCTGCGACGACGGTGAAGGTGAGCGGTGCGTGGGCGACGGTGCCCATGACCAGGCCGAGCAGCAGGAGTGCGGCGACGAGGAACAGCATGGGTTGGGATCCCCCTCCGGATGCCCTCGGGCGGCTTCTGGCCCGAAGGCTCGGTGAACGATTGTAGTTACAGTTGTTCACTGACTTTCCAGTCTAGCGTGTCCCATGACTTTTAAATTCCAGAGAACAGTTGTTAACTGCATGGCATGAGTCACACCCTCGGCCTGCGGCAGGCACAGAAGCAGAAGACCCGACAGGCGCTCCTGGAGGCGGCGTTGGAGCTGCTGGAGGGCCAGAGTCTGAGCAGTCTGGGCCTGCGCGAGGTCACCCGTGCCGTCGGGGTCGCCCCGACCGCCTTCTACCGGCACTTCCGCTCCACCGAGGACCTCGGCGTGGCGCTGGTGGAGGAGGCACTGGGCAGTCTGCACCCGATGGTCAGCACGATCGTGTCAACGGCGGGCGACAGCGAGGAACGCATCACGCGCGCCGTGGAGTTGATCGCCCGTCACGTGGACGCGTACCCCTCCCACGTCCGTTTCATCGCCCGTGAGCAGCACGGCGGGGTCCGGCCGGTGCGGGAGGCCATCCGGAACGAACTGGCCCGGTTCACCGAGGAGGTGAAGGCGGCGCTGGTCACCGACCCCATGGCCGAGGGCTGGAGCGACGACGATCTGCTGATGCTCGCGGGCCTGTACGTCGATCAGATGCTCATCGCGGCCTCGCTCTTCCTCGAGGCCCTGGAGGGTCCCGAGGAGGAACGGCAGCGCGTCACCCGGCTCGCCGCCCGCCGACTGCGGCTGATCAGCATCGGCCGCGCACACTGGCTGGACTGACGGACAGGACCCCGCGGACGCGGTCAGCCGAGCCGGACCCGCGCCAGCTGCCGGGACTGGGCGACCAGCCGGTCGGCGCTGTCCCACACCTCGGCGTCCTCCTCGAGGAAACCGCCGGCGAGGTTGCGGGTGGTGATGGACACCCGGAGGGGGCCCGGCGCCGGGCGGCACCGTATGTGCACGGTCAGTTCGACCGTCGGCACCCAGCCGGAGATACCGAGTTCGAAGGCGGTGGGCGGCAGGGCGTCCACCGCCAGAAGCAGCGAGAAGGGGTCGGCGTCCCGGCCGTCCTTCAGGCCGAACCAGGCCCGCATCTCGCCCTTGCCGGAGGGCGAGCCGAGGGCCCAGCCCAGGGTCGAGGGGTCGAGCTTGAGCATCAGGCGGTCGGTGATGGCCGAACTGCCGGGGACCGGGGCGGGTCCGTCCTCGGATCCGAAGCACTGGTCCATCGGCGGGATGGCGGGCGGCTTCGCGGCCGTACGGACGTCGTCGGGGAGCGTGTCGAGGTCGCCGTACGAGGCGAGGACGCGGATCCGTTCGACCTCGCCACCCTGCTCGTCGTACTGGAAGAGGGACGCCTGCCCCGTCGACAGGGTCCGGCCGGTGCGCACGACGTCCGTGCGGACGACCGCGGGGCCCGGCCGGGAGGCGGTCAGGTAGTGCGCGGAGATGGTGAACGGGTCCGGGTGCGGCAGGGCGTCGGCGAGGGCGCGGCCCAGGACGGCCAGCAGATAGCCCCCGTTGACGGCGTTGATGATCGTCCAGCCGGCCGAGAGGTCGATGTCGTAGACGCCCTCCGCGCGACGGGTGACAGCGGTGTCTCGGTCGAACTCGCTGTTGCCGATGGTCGCCTGGGATGCCTGAGCCATGCCGGTACGGTACAACAGAAAATTACTAAGCGGTAGCTTTTGAGGGTTCCTCCTCGCGCACCGTCGACCGACGGTTCCACGCGCGCGGCGCCCGCCAGTGGAACCGCATGGCCAGCAGCCGCAGGACGAAGGCCGTCACGGCCGCAAGTCCGCTGGTCAGCGGGGTCAGGGCGTCGAAGCGGATACAGAACGCCACCATCGTGGCGCCGACGATCGCGGGGACGGCGTACAGATCACGGTCCCAACGCAGCAGTGACGGCACCTCGTTGGCGAGGACGTCACGCAGCACACCGCCGCCGACGGCGGTGGCGAGGCCGAGGGCCGCGGAGGCGTGCAGGCCGAGTCCGTACTCGTACGCCTTCGTCGTGCCCGCGACGCAGAACAGGCCGAGGCCGGCCGCGTCGAAGACGTTCACGCCCGTCTGGATGCGCTCCACCTGCGGGTGCAGGAAGAAGACGAGAAGCGCGGCGAACAGCGGGGTGACGAAGTACCCCAGATCCGTGAACGCGGCCGGCGGTACGGCCCCGATGACCAGGTCCCGGAACAGCCCGCCGCCCAGCGCGGTGACCTCGGCGAGGACGGCGATGCCGAAGACGTCGAAGTTCTTGCGGACGGCCAGCAGCGCGCCGGAGATGGCGAAGACGAAGATGCCGATCAGGTCGAGCGTGTGCTGGACGGAAGGGCTGAACAGTTGCTGGAGCACCCGAACATTCTGACGCGCGACGGGGCGTGCACCTGCCGAAGCAAGGTGCACGCCCCGTCACACGGCTACTTGTCCGACGCCTTCGGGTTCTCGTCGGCGCCGTCGGAGGTCACGGTCTCCTCCGAGGGCTCCGAATCCGAGTCCGAATCCGACGAGTCCGCGGCCTCCGAATCCGACGAGTCCGCCGACTCCGAGTCCGCCGCGTCCGACGAGACCGCCGCATCCGAGCTCGCCGACTCCGCCGCATCCGAATCCGACGAGTCCGCCGCGGCTGAGTCCGCCGACTCCCCGGAATCAGACCCCGCCGACTCCGCAGCCACCGCCTTGGCCACGGCCGCGCTCGTCTCCGCCGACTCCGCGAGCACCTCGTCCGCCACCAGCTCCGCCGCCTCCTTGGCCGCGGTGAGCAGCACCGTGTCCTGCGGGGCCTGGTCCTCGAAGTTCTCCGGGTGGTGGCAGGCCACCTGCTGGCCGGGGCGCAGCTCGAGCAGCGGCGGCTCGGTGGTCTTGCAGATCTCCGTCGCCTTCCAGCACCGGGTGTGGAAGCGGCAGCCGCTCGGCGGGGAGATCGGCGAGGGCACGTCGCCCTTGAGCAGGATGCGCTCGCTCTTGGCCGACTTGCGGGAGGGGTCCGGGATCGGTACTGCCGACAGCAGGGCCTTGGTGTACGGGTGCATCGGCGACCGGTACAGCTTGTCCCGGTCGGCGAGCTCGACGATCTTGCCGAGGTACATCACCGCGATCCGGTCGGAGACGTGCCGGACGACCGACAGGTCGTGCGCGATGATCACGTACGTCAGGCCCAGTTCCTGCTGGAGATCGTCCAGCAGATTCACGACCTGCGCCTGGATCGACACGTCCAGCGCGGAGACCGGCTCGTCGGCCACGACCAGCTTCGGGTTCAGGGCCAGCGCGCGGGCGATGCCGATGCGCTGACGCTGGCCGCCGGAGAACTCGTGCGGATAGCGGTTGTAGTGCTCGGGGTTGAGACCGACCACCGACAGCAGCCGCTGCACTTCCTTCTTGATGCCGCCCTCGGGCGTGACGCCCTGCAGCCGGAAGGGGGCGCCGACGATCGTGCCGATGGTGTGGCGCGGGTTCAGCGACGAGTACGGGTCCTGGAAGATCATCTGCACATCGCGGCGCAGCGGACGCATCCCGCCGACGCCGAGGTGCGTGATGTCCTTGCCCCCGAACTCGACCGTGCCGGCCGTCGGTTCGAGGAGCCGGGTGATCAGGCGGCCCATCGTCGACTTGCCGCAGCCGGACTCGCCCACGACGCCGAGGGTTTCGCCGGAGCGCACCTCGAAGTCGAGGCCGTCCACCGCACGGACCGCGCCGACCTGCCGCTTGAGCAGGCCCTTGCGGATCGGGAAGTGCTTCTGCAGCCCGGTCACCTTCAGCAGGGTCTCGCCGGGGGCGGCGTCCGCGGTCAGCGTGGCACCGTCGCTCTGCGCAGGGCTACTCACTGCTTTTTCCTCGCTCACAGCTTCGGCGCAATCTCTTCGGTCCAGATCCGCTCCCGCTGCTCCTGCGACATGTGGCAGGCGGCCCAGTGCCTGCTGCCGACCTCGGTCAGCTCGGGGCGGACCGTGCGGGTGACGTCGTCCTTCGGGATGTCCGCGTACGGGCAGCGCGGGTTGAAGGCGCAGCCGGACGGGAGGTTGATCAGGGAGGGCGGGGATCCCTTGACCGGGACGAGGCGCTCCTGCTGGTCACGGTCCAGGCGCGGCATCGAGCCGAGCAGGCCCCAGGTGTAGGGGTGGCGGGGCTCGTAGAACACCTTCTCGGCGGGGCCGCGCTCCACGCAGCGGCCGCCGTACATCACCAGCAGGTCGTCGGCCAGTTCGGCGACGACGCCCAGGTCGTGGGTGATGACGATGACGGCGGAGCCGAACTCCTTCTGCAGATCGCGGATCAGGTCGAGGATCTGCGCCTGGACGGTCACGTCGAGGGCGGTGGTCGGCTCGTCCGCGATGAGCAGTTCGGGGTTGTTGACCAGCGACATCGCGATCATCGCGCGCTGCCGCATACCGCCGGAGAACTCGTGCGGGTAGTTGTCGACCCGCTTGTCGGGCTGCGGAATGCCGACCCGGTCGAGCATCTCCACCGCGCGTCGCCTGGCGGTCTTCTTGTCGACGTCGTGGTGGATGCGGTACGCCTCCACGATCTGCTGGCCGATCGTGTAGTACGGGTGCAGCGCGGACAGCGGATCCTGGAAGATCATCGCCATCTCGCGGCCGCGCATCCGGCGCACCTGGTCGGCGGGGGCGGACAGCAGCTCGGTGCCGTTCAGCCAGATCTCGCCGGAGATCTGCGCCTTGCGCTTGCCGTACTGGCCGGCGGTGTGCAGGCCCATGATGCCGAGCGAGGTCACCGACTTGCCGGAGCCCGACTCGCCCACGATGCCGAGGGTCTTGCCCTTCTCCAGCTGGAAGCTGAGCCCGTCGACGGACTTGACCAGGCCGTCGTCGGTCGGGAAGTGCACCTTCAGGTCGCGCACTTCCAGGAAGGCGGTCGGGGCGGCAGCGGTGGTGGGCTCGCCCACGGCCGCTCCGGTCTTGCTGAGTTCGGTCATGCGAGCCTCACTCGGGGGTCGATCACGGCGTACAGGATGTCCACCACGAGGTTGGCCAGGAGCACCGCGAGGGAGGTGATCAGGGTGACGCCCAGGATGATGGGCAGGTCCTGGGTCTTGATGGCGTTGAGCACCGCCTGGCCGAGGCCGGGCAGGCTGAACGTGGTCTCGGTCAGGATCGCGCCGCCGATGAGGGCGCCGAGGTCCATGCCGAGCATGGTCAGGATCGGCGTCATCGTCGAGCGCATCGCGTGCTTGCCGATGACCACCTGTTCCCGCAGGCCCTTGGCGCGTGCGGTGCGGATGTAGTCCTCGCCGAGGATCTCCAGCATGGTGGCGCGGGTGATCCGGGCGTACATCGCCGCGTACAGGAACGCGAGGGTGACCCACGGCAGGATCATGCCGCCCAGCCAGCCGGAGAAGCTCTCCTCCAGCGGCACGTACTGCCCGTCGATCCAGCCGAGTCCGTAGCTGAAGATCGCCAGGCTCAGCAGACCGGTGAAGTAGATGGGGAGGGAGACACCCGCCAGGGCGACGACCATCGCACCGCGGTCCCACAGGGTGCCCCGCTTGAGGGCGGAGAGCACACCGGCGGCGACACCGAAGACCAGCCACAGCAGCGCGGCACCGAGCGCCAGACCCAGGGTCACCGGGAAGCGGTCGGTGAGCACCGGCCAGATGGCCTGCTCGCTGCGGAAGGAGTAGCCGAAGCACGGCGCGGAGCAGTGCGTGACGTCACCGCCGGCCGCGTAGGTGCGGCCCGCGAAGATGCCCTTGAAGAACTCCCAGACCTGGGCGTAGATCGGGTCGCTCAGGCCCAGTTTCGTCCGCACGGCCTCGACGGCGGCGGGGTCGGCCTGCTTGCCCACGAAGCTCGTGGCGATGTCGACGCCCACCCACTTGGGGACGAGGAAGAAGATGCTGAAGACCACCACCATGATGACCACGAGCATCACTGCGGCGGCGAACAGCCGCCTGATGAGGTAAGTGAGCACAGCTCTCGGCCCGCTGCGGACCGCGGGCCACCAGGGGTCGTCCGGTGGCCCTCGGT
>NZ_JBQQCE010000410.1:0-8790 GCF_052245645.1 Streptomyces sp. KR55
GCGCTGACCCTGATGGCGAAGGAGCGCGGCGGGATTCCGCTGGTGCAGCAGGTGCTGTTCTACCCGGTGACGGACGCGAACTTCGACACCGGCTCCTACCACCAGTTCGCCACCGGCTACTTCCTGCGCCGCGACGGCATGCAGTGGTTCTGGGACCAGTACACCACCGACGAGGCCGAGCGGGCCCCAGTTCACCGCCTCCCCGCTGCGCGCCACCATCGAGCAGCTCAAGGGCCTGCCCCCGGCCCTGGTCATCACCGGCGAGGCCGACGTGTTGCGGGAGAGGGAGAGGCCTACGCCAACAAGCTGCGCCAGGCCGGAGTTCCGGTCACCGCCGTGCGATTCCAGGGCATCATCCACGACTTCGTCATGCTCAACGCCCTGCGCGAGACCCACGCGGCCCAGGCCGCGATCGCCCAGGCCATCGCCACCCTGCGCGCCGCACTCGGCACGGCGTGACCCGCGGGGCCGACGGGGGCAGGTAGAGCGCCGGCATGCTGGTCTCGGCGTGCTCCTTGTCGGGCTGGTCAGGGCCCCGTCCTTGCCAGCAGCCACACACGGTGCATGGGGTCACGAGCGTCGCACGGATCGGGGCACTCGTCAGGGTCAGGTTTCCCGATCATCGGGTTTCGCGCGTCTTGGTCCACGACACCAGCCTGCGCTTTCGGCTCCGGTGTCACCGTGTGTGGTCGCCAGGGGCGTATCGGCTCCAGTGCTCGGTGGTCAACCGCTGTCGTCGACTCGGGCGTTCGGGCGTGGCCCGGCGTTGCGGAGATTGTGTTCGACGAGGCCGGCCTGATCGACGGTGGCGGTGTAGCGCAGGGCCGCACCGACGGTCAGGCCGAACAGATCGCAGATCCGGCGAGGATCGCCGCCGGTGGCCTCGGCCTCGTGAAGGAGGCGGTCCTCGCGGAGCCGGCGGGCGGGGATGCCGAGCACGTCGTTGATCCAGACGTGGCTGACGGGTTCCACGCCGCAGGCCGTGGTCTGGGAGAGGAACAGGTGGGGGTTGGCGGTGCGGGGCCACCGGCTGTTGCGGTAGTCCAGGTAGGTCGCGAGTCGGTCGCGTACGGCGTCGGCGAGCAGGACGGTGCGGTTGGCCAGGAAGAGCCTGCCGTCGCGCAGGTCCGTGGTCAGGACGGTGCGTAGTTCCCCTGAGGTGAGTGCGTGGAAGATGACCAGCGCTGAGAGGGCTGCCTTCGAGCCGCCTGGTCCTGGAGGACCTGGCGGAGGTCGGTGGGATGCGGTCGTCGTCGAGCATGTCGAGCTGGGACAGCAGCTTCAGTAGGGGCCTGGCCCGCAGCTGCAGGTCTCGCAGGAGCAGGACATCGGACGCCCGGAACGGGGCACCGGGAGTGTCCTGGAGGGCCAAGAGGACGCGCAGGCCGCGGTCCAGGCCCCATGCGGTGCAGTACTCCAGCCCGTGCCGTCGCGCGTAGTCGTCGGCCGCGGCCTTCAGCGCCGCCACCACCTCGGGCGCATCCGCCTCGGGGTACCCGTGCTGCTGCCCGCGCCGTAGGTCCCGGCCGTGCGGCGGGAAAAGCACCAGCTGCCGATGCCTCACCGGCAGCAGCGGAGGCGGGGGCATCACAGGCGGCTCGGAGCGGCGGCGGGTCGGCCCCGGCGTCATCAGCCGGACGCGCCGTTCCATGCCGGCGAAGTACAGCTGCTGCCCGTGCCGGTTCGCCTCCTCCAGCGCCATGGCGTAGTGAGGGCGCCGCAGTAACTGAGCCTGCTTGGTGCACAGACGGCAGGCGCCATCGCGCAGGCACAGCTCCCTGCCGCAGACCTGGCACGGACCGGAGCCGGGATTGAGCCGGCGCCAGCCTCGGCAGCCCAGGCACATTCCGCCGTAGCGCCGCAGCATCCCCCAGGCGAAGCAGTCCGGGCAGGACGCCGGGCGCTCTGCTGACGAACCGCGGTAACAGTTACGGCACTTGTGGGCTGACCAGTAGTCCTCGGTCGAACCGCACTGACGGCACGGTGGCGGGTCGCACGGCTGCGGCGTCGAGCAACCGCTCCCGGGGGGACGCCTTGTCTGTCGTGGCCACACGGCGAGGCTACCGCGTGGAAGCACCAGGAAACCGATCGGTGTATCGATGGAACCCTCGTGACAGCATGGGTGAACAAGCGCTTAGATAGGTGCCGGTTCCGATTCACCGCACCGCCGGAGGCCCGGTTGTTCACTTCCGTCGACGATGTCTCCGCACGCCTCGCCGAGACCGGCTATCTGGCCTCACCTGCGGTCGCCACCGCCGTGTTCCTCGCCGACCGGCTCGGCAAGCCGCTGCTCGTGGAGGGTCCGGCGGGCGTCGGCAAGACGGAACTCGCCAAAGCCGTCGCACAGGTGGCCGGGGCCCAACTCGTGCGGCTCCAGTGCTACGAGGGTGTCGACGAGTCACGGGCGCTGTACGAGTGGAACCACGCCAAGCAGCTCCTGCGCATCACCGCCGGCCGCGACGAGACCTGGGACGAGACCCGCACGGGCATCTTCAGCGAGGAGTTCCTGCTCGCCCGCCCGCTGTTGACCGCCATCCGGGGCGACGACCCCAAGGTGCTGCTGATCGACGAGACCGACAAGGCGGACGTCGAGGTGGAGGGCCTGCTCCTCGAGGTGCTCAGCGACTTCCAGGTCACCGTCCCGGAGCTGGGCACGATCACCGCGACGCGCCGTCCCTTCGTCGTCCTCACCTCCAACGCGACCCGTGAGCTGTCCGAAGCGCTGCGCCGCCGCTGCCTGTTCCTCCACATCGGCTTCCCCGAGGAGGAGCTGGAACGGCGGATCGTCCGGCTGAAGGTCCCCGGGATCGACGCGGCGCTGACCGAGTCCCTGGTCCGGGTGGTCGGCGCCCTGCGCGCGATGGACCTGCGGAAGGTGCCGTCGGTCGCCGAGACCGTCGACTGGGCGCGCACCCTGCTCGCGCTCGGCGCCGACAGGCTCGACGAGAGCGTCGTACGGGACACCCTGGGCGTCCTCCTCAAGCATCAGGACGACGTCCTCAAGGCGGGGGCCAAGCTGGACCTGGACGCCGTATGACAACCGAGCCGTCGGATGTCGCGTCCCGGCTGACGGGGTTCGTCGCCGCACTCCGCGCGCACGGCGTGCGGGTCGGCACCGGCGAGACCGTGGACGCGGCCCGGGCGGTGGAGGCCCTGGGGTTCGCGGACCGTGAGCTGCTGCGCGAAGGCCTGGCGGCGACGCTGCTGCACACCACGGGCCAACGGCAGGTGTTCGACCCGGTCTTCGACCTGTACTTCCCGCGCGGCGTCGGCGCGCCCGAGGCCGGTACGGCGGACCGGGACGAACTGCGCGACCGGATTGCGGCAGCCCTCGCCGCGGGCGACTCCGTGCTGCTGGGCCGGCTTGCGGCCGAGGCCGTCGACGGCTTCGGCGGATACGGGAGTTCGCCGGCGTCCGACGGCTGGTCGTCGTACCAGACGCTGGACCGGATCCGCCCGCAGACGCTGCTCGCACGGGTCCGCGACAGCGTGCGGGCGCGGTCAGGTGATGCGGGCTTCACCGACCGGCTGCTGGACGACGAGATCCGGCGGCGCATCGAGGCCTTCCGCGGGCAGGTGGCCGCGGAGGCGCGGCGCCGGGTCGCCGAGCGGCGTGGCCGGGAGGAGATCGCCCGGCGGGCGGTTGCACCCACCGCCGACCGGGTCGACTTCCTGTACGCCGGGAGGGACCGGCTGGCCGAGCTGCGTCGGACCGTTTCGCCGCTGGCCCGCAAGCTCGCCACCCGCCTGGCCGCTCGTCGGCGTCGTGCCGCGCGGGGCAGCATCGACCTGCGGCGGACCCTGCGCGGATCGTTGTCGACGGGCGGAGTGCCGATGCGGCCGGTGCTGCGCCGACGCCGTCCGGTCCGGCCCGAACTGGTGCTGCTGTGCGATGTGTCGGGCTCGGTGTCCGGCTTCTCGGACTTCACGATGCTGCTGGTGCAGGCGCTGCACGACCAGTTCAGCAAGCTGCGGGTGTTCGCGTTCGTCAACCGCATCGACGAGGTGACAGGGCTGTTGGTGCACGGCGCCGCCGACTCCGAGGGACTGGGCGCCCGTATCCGGTCCGAGGCGAGGCTCACGGGCTGGCACGGCAGCAGCGACTACGGCGTCGCGCTGGGCGAGTTCGCGGAACGGTACGGCGACGCGGTGGGCCCGCGGACGACCGTGTTCGTGCTCGGGGACGCCCGTACGAACATGAGCGACCCGAACCTGGCAGCCGTACGGCAGATCGCCGCGTCTACTGGTTGAACCCCGAGCCGCGCCCCCAGTGGGGCACCGGCGACTCCGCCGCCCCGGCCTACGCCGATCTGGTCGAGATGCACGAGTGCCGCAATGCGCAGCAGCTCAGCACGCTGATCGCCCGCCTGCTGCCGGTCTGATCAGGCGGCAAGCTGGGGGTACAGCGCCGCGAGGTCGGCCGACAGCCCCGCCTTGACCTGGCGTGAGATGTCGTCGGCCAGGACTTCGAACGCACCGGACTCGATGCCGTCGAGGGCCTGGGCGGCCACGCTCTCGGGTGTGGACTTCGGCGCGTCGACAGCGGCGGTCATGTCCGTGTCGACGTATCCGACGTGCAGACCGGTGACGTCGATACCGCGCGGTGTGAGGTCGAGGCGCAGGGAGTTGGTCTGCGACCAGAAGGCGGCCTTGGAGGCGCTGTAGGAGCCGGCGAGCCCGATCCAGGACAGCACCGAGTGGACGTTGAGAATGTGGCCGCCGCCGTTGCGTTCCAGGACCGGGACGAAGGCACGGGTGACGAGGAGCGGTCCGTAGAAGTTGGTCTCGAACTCGCGGCGGACGTCCTCCACGGGCGAGTCGAGGAAGTTCGCGTTCACCGCGGCACCCGCGTTGTTGATCAGGATCGTGACGTCCTGTGCCTGTGCCGCGGCGGCCGCCACCGAGGCCGGGTCGCTCACCTCCAGAGCGAGCGGTACGGCGTCGGGGTGCGTGACCGTGCGAGGGTCGCGTGCGGTGGCGTACACCTTCTTCGCGCCGCGCTCGTACAGCGCAGCCACCAGCGCCCTGCCGATGCCGCGGCTGCCTCCGGTGACGAGGGCGACGGAGCCTTGGAGGGTTGTCATGGGGGTCTCCTGACCTTCCGGATCGGCAAGAAAACCGATCGGTTTTACCTGTCACCTCCGACAGTAAACCGATCGGTTTCGATCAGGCAAGCGCGCAGGCTGCGTGAGACGGGCCTGCGCGGTTCACCCCCTGTTGGGTTCGGCTAGCTTTCCGAGGACTTCGCGTACTCCTTCGCCATGGCACCCGCGAAGTCGTACGCCACGACCTGCTCGTCTCCCACGACCCAGGCGTCATGTCCAGCCCCGCAGACGAAGACGTCGCCGGGGCCGACCTCGCCCTCGGCGCCGTCGTCCATACGGATCCGCAGACGGCCCTGAACGATGTAGCCGTTGTGGTGGATCTGGCAGGAGTCGGTCCCCGCGAGGGGGGCGATGGACTCCGACCAGCGCCAGCCCGGCTCGAAGGTGGCCACCGCGAAGTCGAGTCCCGTGAGGTGGACGGCTTCCAGGTGGCCGTGCGGGAAGTCGCGCCGCTCGTCCGGCTTGTCGAGCGTCTTCACCTCGAACATGAGGGTCCTCCTTTCCGGCCGCGCCCGTTGCGGCCGGGGCCGGTCTCCGTCTCCCGCTCCCGTGGGTCGTGAGCGGAACCGGCGGGGCCGAGCCCCTCCCCTTCATCGTCCGCCCGTACGACCCCTGCCTGCCACCCCTCACTCGCCTCCCGCGCAGAGCCGCGCGAAGCGGTCGGCGTCGACGTTGCCACCGGAGACGATCACGCCGATCCGGCGCGGGAGCCTGTCCATCCGGCCGGAGAGCAGGGCGGCCAACGGCGTGGCGCCGCTCGGCTCGACGACGATCTTCAGCCGCTCGAAGGCGAAGCGCATCGCGCCCCGGATCTCGTCGTCGCTGACCAGCTCGATCCCGTCGACGAGCCGCCGGTTCACGGAGAAGGTCAGCTCACCGGGCGTGTGCAGCGCCTGCCCGTCGGCGATGGTGCGCGGCACCGGAACGGCGACCCGGTGGCCTGCCTCGAAGGACCGCTTGGTGTCGTCGCCGGCCTCCGGCTCGATGCCGATCACACGGATACCGGGATGCATTCCCTTGGCCACGGTGGCGCTCCCGGCGATCAGCCCGCCGCCGCCGACCGGCGTGATCAGTGCATCCAACTCCCCTACATCTTCGAGGAGTTCGAGCGCCGCGGTGCCCTGCCCGGCGATCACGTGGGGATGCTCGTACGGCGGGATGACGGTGAGACCCCGCTCGGCGGCCAGCGCTTCGGCGATGGCGACCCGGTCGCCGGTGTAGCGGTCGTACGTGACGATCTCGGCGCCGTAGCCGAGGGTGGCGTCCCGCTTGGAGGGCGGGGCGTCCTCGGGCATGACGATCACCGCGGTGGTGCCCAGTTCACGGGCGGCGAGGGCGACGGCCTGGGCGTGGTTGCCGGACGAGTAGGCGGCGATGCCGCGGGCCAGCTGTTCGGGCGTGAGCCGGGAGGCGGTGTTGTAGGCGCCGCGGAACTTGAAGGCGCCCACGCGCTGGAAGTTCTCGCACTTGAGGAAGACCTCGGCGCCGACGAGCGCGTCCAGGGTCCGGGAGCGCAGCACCGGCGTGCGGTGGGCGACGCCCTTGAGCCGGGCGGCGGCGTCCCGCACGTCGTCGATCGTGACGGGCGGAGTGGTGGTCGTCACTGGTTGTCCCCCTTGGACGTCGGGTCGGTGGCGGCTCTGGCCTGGGAGAGGTAGCTGTAGGCGGAGGCACGGGAGATGCCGAGGCGGGCGGCGACCTGCTCGACCGCGCGGCGCACCGCGAACACGCCGTGTTCGTCCAGGCTGCGGAAGAACTCGAGGCGCTCGGTGCGGTCGAGGCCGGCCCACGTCTGGTGCTGCCGGAGCTGGTGGGCGTCGAGGATGGCGTCGACGACCGAGTCGATGTCGTTGCCGAAGGTGGTGACCGGCGCCGGTCCCGGATCGCCGCCGATGCCGGCGAGAGCGCCGAGCAGCGCGTGGGCCTGCCGGACCGCGCCGGCGTCCACGTTGACGCACAGGGCTCCGAACACCGCTCCCGCGGAGTCGCGCAGCACCATCGTGGACGACTTGAGCAGCTGCCCGGTCCCGGTCCGCGTGACGTAGTTCAGTTCGTCGCGCGCCGCGTCGCCGTGGGCGAGCACCCGCATGCCGATCTCACTCATCGCCCCGCCCACCGCCCGCCCGGTGACCGAACCGGCGACCGCGACCACCGACTTCTCCGGCTGCCGGTAGTCGTGCAGCACGACCTCGCACACGGGCCCGAAGGTCGCCGCGATGCCATGAACCACCGGGATGAGGGCGCTGATGATCGCGTCCCGCTCGGCGTCCGGGTCGGGTTCGACCACACCACACTCCCTTGGACTGAAAATCCAACACTGGACTCACAGTCTAACCCGAGATTTCGGGAGGAGGGCAACGGCAATGGCCGGAAAACGCCGTGACTCGCGCGAGGCAAGCCCCCCAACCCCGCAGCATGAGCGGCAAGTTCGCCTACGTTGGTGATCTGATCACCACCACCAAACTGCAGGAGGCTCTGCCGTGTCGGACTCCAACCCCGAGATCATCGCTGCCGCGCAGACGCGTACCCGGATCGACACGTCCAAGCCGCATTCGGCCCGCTTCTGGAACTACTTCGTCGGCGGCAAGGACAACTACGAGGTCGACCGGGAGATCGGGGACCACATCAAGGAGATCTTCCCCGGCCTCGTCGACGTGGCGGTCACGAGCCGGCACTTCCTGGGGCGGGCCGTCCGCCACCTGGCCGGAGAGCAGGGCGTCCGGCAGTTCCTGGACATAGGCACCGGGCTTCCGACCGCCGACAACACGCACGAGGTGGCGCAGCGCGTCGCCCCGGACTCCCGCATCGTGTACGTCGACAACGACCCCATCGTGCTGACACACGCCCACGCCCTGCTCACGAGCACACCCGAAGGCAGGACGGCCTATCTGGACGCCGATCTGTACGACCCCGAGGCCGTCCTCAAGGCCGCCGAGGGCACACTCGACTTCTCCCGGCCGATCGCCCTGATGATCCTCAACACGCTGGGCCATGTCGCCGACTACGACCAGGCGCGCGACCTGGTGCGCCGGCTCATGGCGGGACTCCCGTCGGGAAGTCATCTGGTCATCAGCGACAGCACGTCCACCAGCGAAGGCATGATCGCCGCGTCGGAGGCGTACAACGCGAGCGGCGCAGTGCCGTACTACGTGCGCAGCGTCGAGGAGATCGCCGGCTACTTCGACGGGCTCGAACTGGTGGAGCCCGGCGTCGTCCAGGTTCCCGAGTGGCGCCCGGACTCCTCGGCCCCGGCCCAGCCCGTCGACGCGTACTGCGGGGTGGGACGCCGGCTGTAGGGGCCCGGATTCGCCGTCAGGATCCGGATTCGGCCATGTTCGCGGTGCCGCGCCCCGTCGGCGTCCGGTCGGTCAGGTCGTGTCAGAGCGCAGGCGGTGGCACACGTCGTCGACGGAAACACCGAGGTGCGCAGACTCGACCTGACCGAGCTGATCGACTTGCCGGACCCTCTCGGGTTGTCCAGGCTGCTGCTTGTCGGCCACCGAGTCGCCGGCGAAGTGTGACGCGCACTCACCCAGAATTGAGGCGCCATGAAGCATATGGAAACCGAGGCACCCCCGACCGGCCAGTCACCGCCTGATGTCTCCCGGGTTGATATCACTCTCACCGTCAACGGCACAGCTCATCGGCTGGAGATCGACTCGCGTGTGACGCTGCTCGATGCGCT
>NZ_JBQQCE010000411.1:0-8772 GCF_052245645.1 Streptomyces sp. KR55
GGAAACGGAACGCACGGTTCACCGGCGCGTGCGTGCTCCTGATCCTCGTGCCTGATCAGCGGCTTTGATCGGCTGCCAGGCCCGGACCTCGGCACGGCGCCTGCTGCCGGCATCACGCCACCGAGCCAGCAGCGCTTTCCCCCTCCCCCACCGCCCTGAGGATGCGGCTGGCCCTGCCGTCCTCCGCCGTCCGCGCGGGGCACGCGGCGGCAGAGGACAGCAGGGAGAGGGTCCGGTTCATGCTTCTGCCCGGATCGAGCCGACGTCGACGCTCTTGATACCGGTGCGCAGGGCGGGGTCCTGATCGACGTAGCCGCGCACCAGCACCTGGTCGCCGACCTTGAGCGAGCGGCCGAGGGTCTCCTCGGCCGCGGCGAAGCGGCTGGCGCATACCCGGGCGTGCGCACTCTCGCCGTCGTCGCTTTCCAGCAGCAGACGTACGTGTCTGCCGAACCGTCGAACCGCCGCGATCGTCACGGTGGCCTCGGCGCGCTCGCCTTCCCGGATCCGGCGCAGCGGCTTGAAGGAGGCGCCCAGGCTGTTGTGGTGCTCGACGAGCAGTTCGCCGGGCATCGGCACGGGTTGGCGCGGCCCCGGCAAGATCTTGCCTGCCCGGTAGGCCTCGGCCAAGTGGTTCAGGTGCTCGGGCCGGTAGCCGTCTGGCAGGTAGATGAGGGCGCAGGCGCGCTCCAGCCGCTGGTAGAGGACGTTGAGTTCGTCCTCCGCGTCCCAGATGGACTGCCACTGGTCGCGGGTCAGCTCGTTGCTGGGGATGTGCCGCAGGGGTTCGCTGAGAACGTGTGCGCCTGGCACTGGGAAGGCGGACTGGATGCCGATTGAACGGGGGCGTCGCGAGCGAGTCCGGGCATACAGACCCGGCGTCACCCCCGGGCTCAGACCTCGATCGTCCGGTACTCCACGCCGAGTCCGCTGAGCAACGCAAGCAGGTCCTTGGTGCCGATGAAGATCGTTGCCCTGTTGTCCCCCGGGTGGAACGTGAGGGTCTCCTCCTCGAGCATCTCGGTGTCGAACAACAGCGACACCTCGCGGTGGTCCGGGTCGATGAGACCGAACGGCGAGACCACCCCCGGCTCGAGTCCGAGCGCGGCCGAGAGCCGCTCCGCGGACCCGAACGACAACCGGCTCTCGCCGAGCATCTTCCCCAGCCTGCTCAGGTCGAGATCTTTCTGGTCATCCATGATCAACAGGTACCGAGCCGTGCGCTTGCGGTTCACCAGGAACAGACTCTTCGTCCGCACTCCTTCGTACCCCTCGATGAACGCGTCGGCCTCTTCGGTCGATCGCGCCTCCTCGTGCTCGACGAGCGAGAAGGCGATCCCGGCGGCGTCCAGCGCATCAGTGATGTCGCTGCGAGTAATCATGCATGCTCCTGTGTGATTCTTACGTGAATTATCCGTCGCGCCGATCGAACCCTTGAGTCATCCAGTGGCCAGCAGCACTGTTCCGACCAGCGCCAGGCTTGCGCCCACCGTCTGTATCCCCTGCAGCCGCTCACGCAGGAAGCCGCGTGCGGCCAGGGCGGTCACCACCGGGTACAGCGATGCCAGCACAGCGGCAATCGTGACGGGGCCGAGCTGAGCGGCGACCGAGTAGGTGCCGTTGGCCGCGACGTCGGCCAGCCCGACGAAAGCGAGAGCCGGCAGGGAGGCCCACGGGAAACCGCCGTCCGGCAGCGCGCGAGCGCCCCGCCGCACCGAGACGCAGAGGGCGGCGCCGCCCGCGACCACGTTGGTGACGCGCTGGACGAACAAGGCGAGGAAGAGCCCGGAGACGGTCGTCGACGCCTCAGCGATCAGCGCGAAGACCGTACCGAAACCGAACGCCGCCACTAGAGCGAGCAGAACGGCCCGGCGCTGCACCGGGGCGCCCCTCAGCTGTGGCCCGCCCGCGAGCACCACGCCCGTGACGGCGATCACGATGCCCCCGACCGCCACCAGCCCAGGACGCTCACCCAGGGCGAGCCCGACGCCGACGGGAACGGCCACGCCCATGGTGCCCAGCGGTGAGACCACACCCATCGGACCCAGGGCCAGCGCCTGATAGAACGCAATCAGAGCGACCGGCCCCACCAGCCCGGCCGCGACGGCGAACCACAGCCGCGGACCCGCCTCACTCCATGCCCCGGTGGTGACGACGATCAGGCCGAGCACGACCGCGGCGATCAGCTGCGAGACCACGACCACCGTGAGTGCGGGTGTCCGGCGCGTCAGCAGCCCGCCGCCGAAGTCGGCCAGCCCCCACAAGAGACTGGTGGCCAGGGCAAAGAACGCCGTCACGACCCGCCTCACAGTACAGTTCAATGAACTATCAAGTACAGTAAGTTTAGTCCAATAGAATGGACCCGTCAATCAAGATAATGAACTATCACTTGGGTGGAACGCGTGGACCTTGAGCTGCTGACCCAGTCCCTGGCGCGCAACGTCAGACACTGGCGCACCGAGCGCAGCCTCACCCTGGACGCGCTCGCCGCCCGGGCCGGTGTCAGCCGCGGCATGCTCATCCAGATCGAGCAGGCCCGCACCAACCCCAGCATCGGTACGGTCGTCAAGATCGGCGATGCCCTCGGCGTCAGCATCACCACCCTGCTCGACTACGCGCAGCAGGGGCCCGCAGTCCGCATCGTCCCCGCCGAACAGGCCGTACGGCTGTGGCACACCGCTGCGGGCAGCTACAGCCGTCTCCTCGCGGGCACCGAGGCGCCCGGCCCCCTGGAGATGTGGGACTGGCAGCTGATGCCCGGCGACAGCAGCGCCTCCGACCCGCATCCCGTGGGCACGGTCGAGCTCCTCCACGTCACGGTCGGCGAGCTGACCCTCACGATCGACGGCACCGAGTTCCACGTCCCGGCCGGCTCCAGCGCCTCCTTCGAGGCCAGCACCCCTCACACGTACAGCAATGACGGTGACACCCCGATGGCGATGGTGATGGCCGTCTCGGTCCCGCCCTCTCGCTGAGTGCCTTCTCAGATGTTCGGAGGTTCATGGAGTTCATCGGTTCACCTCGGTGATGAGTGCGGTGAGCAGCCGGGCCCCGGTGGGGAGGTGCCGGATCTGGATGTGCTCGTGGTCGGCGTGGGCTCCGCCGCCGACGGCGCCGAGGCCACCGAGGGTGGGGCAGCCGATTCCGGCGGCCAGCCACGGAAGACGACCACACCCCAGCCCACCGGAACGTCTGCCCCCACCCGAAGAAGGAAGCCAAGGCCAAGAAGGCGTTCACGCCCTGGGGCGACGACGAGGACGTGCCGTCCGTCCTCGGCATCCTCAACACGTCGGCTTCAGGCGGGGGTTGCGCGTCTAACCCCGCGCTCCCCCAAGGTTGCTGCGGCTCGCCAGCCGGCGGGCTTCACCGGCCCTTCCGGAGGTCTCCCGTGTCTCCTGTCCCCGACAACCGCACAGCCCTGTCCGTCGCCCTCTTCGGCTCCGGCCTGGTGGTCCTCGTCGCGGTCCAGGCGCCCGCCCTCATCCCCGCGCTGTCCCTGGGGCTGGCCGCATGGGCCGCGCTGTACCTGTACCTGCGACTCTGACCCCGCCGTCGGCGAACCGCCGCGCTGCTGGATCCCGCCGCGCGGGCAGACGGCGCGGCGTGCTCGCCGACCGTACGCATGCGAAACCGGTCGCCGGCGTTCACCCACGCCCCCGGCTACGCGACGGCCGGGGTGGCGCCCCCTTCCGGCCTCGGCCGGGAGGCGGCAGCGAGGGCGTTGTCAGTGGTGGCAGGCAGGATGCCGGACATGACGACACCAGCTGCACAGATCGTGGATGCCGCCGCCTACGCTCAGGCGGTCGAGGATGCGGTGAAGGCCGCGGACGCCTACTACGCGGGCGGCACCTCCCCTCTGGACGACGACACCTACGACCGGCTGGTGCGTGGCATCGCAGCCTGGGAAGCCGAGCACCCCGATCAGGTGCTGCCCGGCTCCCCGACGGGGAAGGTCGCCGGCGGTGCCGTGGAGGGGGACGTCCCGCACACGGTGGCGATGCTGAGCCTGGACAACGTGTTCTCGCCGGAGGAGTTCACCACCTGGACCGCCTCACTCGCCCGGCGCATAGGCCACGACGTCACCCGGTTCAGTGTCGAGCCGAAGCTGGACGGGCTCGCGATCGCCGCCCGCTACACTCGCGGCCGCCTGAGACAGCTGATCACGCGCGGCGACGGGACGGCCGGGGAGGACGTCTCGCACGCGATCGGCACCATCCAGGGCCTGCCGGAGCGGCTTGCCGAGCCGGCCACGGTGGAGGTGCGCGGTGAAGTCCTCATGACCACCGTCCAGTTCGAGCACGCCAACGAGGTGCGCACCGCGCACGGCGGGCAGCCGTTCGCGAACCCGCGTAACGCCGCGGCGGGCACCCTGCGCGCCAAGGACCGCGCCTACACGGTGCCGATGACGTTCTTCGGCTACGGACTGCTGCCCCTGCCCGACACCGAGGCGGCACTCGCCGCGCAGCTGGGCGAGCGCCCGCACAGCGACCTGATGGCGCAGGCCGCCGCATGGGGGGTGAACACCACCGCGGACACCGCCGTGCCCGGCATCACCGCTGACACGGCCGAGCAGGTCCTGGCCCGCGTGCGGGAGATCGCCGCACTGCGGCCGGAGTTGCCGTTTGGGATCGACGGGGTCGTCATTAAGGCCGACCTGGCAGCCGACCAGCAGGCCGCCGGATCGGGCTCGCGTGCCCCGCGCTGGGCGATCGCCTACAAACTCCCCGCTGTCGAGAAGATCACCCGGCTGCTGGAGGTGGAGTGGAACGTCGGCCGCACCGGCATCATCGCCCCGCGCGCCGTCCTGGAGTCGGTCGAGATCGACGGCTCCACCATCACTTACGCCACCCTGCACAACCCGGCCGACATCACCCGCCGCGACCTCCGCCTGGGCGACCACGTCATGGTGTATCGCGCCGGCGACGTCATCCCCCGCATCGAAGCTCCCGTCGCCCAGCTGCGCACCGGCGACGAACAGCCCATCGTCTTCCCCGAGGCGTGCCCGCGGTGCGGCTCCGGCATCGACACCAGCGAGCAGCGCTGGCGCTGTGAGAACGGCCGCAACTGCCACCTGGTGGCCGCCCTTTCCTACGCCGCCGGACGCGACCAGCTCGACATCGAAGGCCTCGGCCACACCCGCGTCGTCCAACTCGTCGACGCCGGCCTGGTCGCCGAACGCGGGGGCATCCTGCTCATCTCGGACAAGGGCTTCGCGGGCAAGGTGTTCGAGCAGGACCTCGCCGGGCAGGGCATCGAGCTACTGCGGCCGTCCCGCAAGCGGGAGAAGGCCCGCTATGGCGAACCCATGCTCAAGAAGGTCCGCCAGCTCATCGAATCTGTCAACGACTCCCTTAAAGGCCGGCTCGACCTGGAACAACACGGCGGCCGGACCTTCGAGGGCGTCGCCATCCGGGTCGCCCAGCGAATCCTCGCGATGACCGCGGCGATCTGGCACAACCGCAGGACCAGCGCCCCGGTCACCCGATCCCTGATCGTGTACGACCACTGATCACCGTTGGCAAGCAGCGCCTTGTACGCGGCGATGGTCTTCTCGAAGCGGTCCGGCGCGGGCCGGTGCAGGATCAGCAGGTCGATCTGCTCGACGGCGAGTTCGCGGAAGACGCCGCGGCTCCGGGAGAGGCGGTGGCTCCGACGGCGGTGGTCAACGCTTTTCGCGTCGGCTGCGGATGCTCAGGGCGATGACGGAGACAAGGAACCACAAGGCACCGAAGGCCGAGTATCCGGCGACAGTGGACAGGCTGCTCGTCGCCGAGGCGGACATGGCAGCGAAGGAGGCACCGGCCAGGACGGACAGTCCGCCGCTGATGACCATGGGCCACTGGGCACCGACGGTGCGTCGGCGCCGGATCGCCACGACGAGCTGGATCGCTCCGGAAAGGAGGGCCCAGATGCCGAACACGAGCAGGGCCGTCCCGATGGTGGAGAACACGGCGATGATCATCCCGGCGGTGGTGGCGAGGCCGAGAGCCATGTTGGTGGTACCGACGCGGTCCGTGGAGCCGGTGCCGGCCATGCGACGCTCGAGGAGCGTGGCGATGACGTCCCACAGGGGGTAGATGACGAGCAGCACGGCCGCGATCACTGTGGGCCTGTCCGTCGACACGAGCGAGGCGGAGGTCGTGACGACGAGTGCCACCCAGATCAGGGAGAAGGCGACTCGGATCAGGTAGAGCGATCGGAGCCCGGAGAGCGTCGTCGTGGTCGTGCTCGAAGTCGCGGTGGTCTGAGTCATCGGGTGTCCCGTTTTGTGATCGTGATGGTGTGAGACGGTCGCCTCGATGAGGAGTCTCAGCGGCCTCGGGAGGGGCCGCGTACTTCGAACGAAGTAGTTCTGCCATCCACTTCGAATCGAATGCGTTCTGCCGTCCCCATCGCCCGGACCGGGCTCGCCGTCTACATCATTCGAAGTACACGGCCGCAGCACACGTGGACGAGAATCAGGCCATGGTCAAGGCGCAGAACAACCAGGACGGGCCCGTGGCACCCCTGTGGGTCCGCCGCCCCGAGGCGCTGCACCTCGTCGCCTATTCGGTGGCCGCGCTGGTGTTCACCGGCCAGATCGTGGCAGTGATCCTGCGGGGGTCGGACTGGCCGACGGCCCTCTCCGTGCTCCTCGCCGGTGGCGGTGTCGCCCTCTCATGGCGGAGGCCGTGGGCAGGACTGGTCGTGACGAGTGCGGCGTCCTTCGCCGTCACAGCGGTGGGCCACGACCCCCTGTCGGTGTGGATGATGGCGGTGCTCGTGCTGTTCTCGGTCACCGTCAGGGGGAAGCAGCCGCTGGCCGGAACCGGCATCGTGGCGGCGTTCTTCCTGGGGGCGTTCATGACGCTGGGAGGATTCCGTGGCGGCGCGATCGTGGGAGCCGCCGCACTCTTCTCAGCCGTAGCAGGAGGTGCGACAGGGGCCGCGCTGCGCATCCATCGAGAGCACTGGCGCACCCTGGAGGAACGGGCCGAGAGCGCCATCGCCACCCGAGAGATCGAAGCCACCCGACGGGTGACCGAGGAACGACTCCGCATCGCCCGGGACCTCCACGACGTCATCGGCCACCAGGTCGCGATGCTGAGCATGCATCTCGGTGCCGCGGAGATCGGGCTGCCCGAAGACGCCGAGTCCTCCCGGCAGTCCCTCGTCTCAGCCAGGTCCAGCGCCCGCACCGTCGTCGTCGAAACGCAACGGATCCTCGCGCTCCTCCGCCTCGGAGACGACATCTCCGACGACGAGGCGCTCCGGCCGACCCCGGCACTCAGCGGCCTGGAAGGCCTTGTCGCCTCTTTCGAGAGCATCGGCCTCGACGTCCGTCCCTCCATCGACATCCCCGCCGGTTTCGTGGAGCCCAGCGTCGGCGTGACGGTCTACCGGGTCGTTCAGGAAGCACTCACGAATGCCTACCGGCATGGAGAGGGGGCGGCAACGGTGGATGTGCGCGAGCGCGACGGCAGGATCTGCGTCACCGTGGAGAACCGCGTCGGTCACTCACTGCGCGGCTCCGGCTCGGGCAGCGGACTCGGACTCGTGGGGATGCGCGAACGCGTCGAGTCCTCCAGCGGGCGGCTGACGATCGACAGTGACGACGGGCGATTCCGGGTCCATGCGGAGTTCAGCCCCCTGGGAGCCGTCGTCTGATGACGCGGATTCTGATCGTCGACGACCAGGACGAGATAAGGGCCGGCATCAAAGCGATGCTCCGGCTCGACCCAAGTCTCGTTGTTGCGGGTGATCTCTCCGATGGACTCCAGGTCGTCCCCTTCCTCCGGGACCACCCCGTCGACCTGGTCCTGATGGACATCCGGATGCCCGGCATCGACGGTGTCGAAGCCACCCGCCGGATCCGCAAAGAGCACCCACCCGAAAACATGCGGGTGATCGTGCTGACCACTTTTGACCAGGACGACATCGTTCTCGCCGCCCTTCGCGCGGGCGCCAACGGTTTCCTGAGCAAGACCGTGAGCCCCGCTGAACTCGTCGCCGGAATCACCGAGGTCGTTGGCGGTGGCGGTGCGCTGTCGGCCGCAGCGACGGCCGCGCTCATCGGTCACATGACCGACAGTCCGCCCCCGGTGATCGACCAGGAACTGCTGCGACGCTTCGACGCTCTGACACCCAGGGAGCGGGACGTGGTCGTTCTTATCGCGAGCGGTCTCGGCAACGACGAGATCGCGGCCCAGATGTCCGTGTCGCCGTTCACCGTGAAGACGCATGCGGTGCGGGCCATGACGAAGGTCGGCGCCCGTGATCGAGCGCAACTCGTCTCGTTCGCCTTCCGGGCCGGCCTCTACCCCTGAGCCTGCCGAGCAGAACCCCGAAGCAGGTGGCCGCCGTGGCGATGCCGAGCAGTCCGGCGGGCGGGACGGCGTGGGCACGTACCTGGAAGACCTCGCCGTCGCGCTGCGCGAGCGGCGTGCCTGGACCTGTACCTGCCGAGCAGGGCTTGCGCCACGGCAAGGCAGACGAGTTCGGAGTCGGTCAGCAGTGGCGGCCGTCCCATCCACCGGGTCCCTCCGATCTCGTCGTCGATCTTCACGTACAGCGCGGTCAAGAGGGTGTTCAGGTCTTGCGTCACAACATGATCTTGAGCGCCTTCTCTTCAAGCTCGCGCACCAGCCCCCGACATTGGACTCATTCGTCTAGCCCCAGATATCCCTGCGGGGACGCCCGTTCCGGGCTGAAAATCGGGGTGGCTGCCCGCTGACGCCGGAGCTCTATGGTCGCTGAGGCCGTCGTCTAGCCGGGCGCTGGGGACCGCGCACC